>JBCCTP010000221.1:0-7373 GCA_039198505.1 Actinomycetota bacterium
CCTCGACCGCCGTTGACGCTTCGGTCTCGGATCGCGTGCGGCTCGTCGCTGGCGCTTTCCGTTCTGGTGGCTCACCTCGACCTCCGCTGCGCTGTGGTCTCGGATCGCGTGCGGCTCGTCGCTGGCGCTTCCCTCGCCGCCGCTGGTGGCTCGGACGGCGGCGGGCCGTCGTGAAGCACTCCAGGTAGGTTGGACCGGCCATGTTCGACAACCTCTCCGGCCGGCTCGAAGGCATCGTCAAGCGCATTCGCGGCAAGGGCCGTCTCACCGAGGCCGACGTCGACGAGGTGATGAAGGAGATCCGGACCGCTCTCCTCGAGGCCGACGTCAACGTCACCGTCGTCCGCTCGGTCTGCAACCGGATCCGTGAGCACGCCATCGGCGCTACCCGCTCGCAGGCGCTCGATCCCGGTCAGCAGGTCATCAAGGCGGTCAACGACGAGCTGACCCGCGCTCTGGGCGGCGAGACGCTCAGCATCACTTACGCCCCGAAGCCGCCCACCGTGGTCCTCATGGCGGGCCTCCAGGGCTCGGGCAAGACCACCAACTCGGCCAAGCTGGCCGCCTGGTTCAAGGCGCAGGGCCGCCAGCCGCTGCTCGTCGGCGCCGACCTGCAGCGTCCCGCTGCGGTCGAGCAGCTCCGCACGCTCGGCGCCCAGATCGACGTCCCCGTCTTCTCCGACCCCGAGGATCCCATCCTCACCGCCGCCGACGGCCTGGACGAGGCCAAGCGCCTCGGTCGTGACGTCGTCATCGTCGACACCGCCGGCCGCCTGTCGATCGATGCGGAGATGATGGAGCAGGTCCGCCTCATCTCCGGTGCCGTCGATCCCGACTACACGTTCCTCGTCATCGACGCCATGACCGGTCAGGACGCCGTCCAGACCGCCGAGGCGTTCCACGCCACGCTGCAGATCGACGGCGTGATCATGTCGAAGCTCGACGGCGACGCCCGCGGCGGTGCGGCGCTGTCGGTCAAAGAGGTCATCGGCCGCCCGATCGCCTTCGCATCGACCGGCGAGAAGATCAACGAGTTCGAGCAGTTCCACCCCGACCGCATGGCGGGGCGAATCCTCGGCATGGGGGACATCCTCACGCTGATCGAGCAGGCCGAGCAGGCGTTCGAGGCCGATCAGGCCGAGCAGGCGGCGCAGAAGCTCATGGAGGGTCAGTTCACCCTCGACGACTTCCTCGAGCAGATGCAGCAGCTGAAGAAGATGGGTTCGCTCAGCGGCCTGATGGGGATGATGCCGGGAATCCCCAAGGAACTGAAGAACGCCGACATCGACGACGACTCGTTGAAGCCCATCGAGGCGATCATCCGATCGATGACCCTCGAGGAGCGCACCTTCCCGAAGATCATCAACGGCAGCCGTCGGCAGCGCATCGCCGCCGGGTCGGGCACGACGGTCGGTGAGGTCAACCGGCTCGTCAAGCAGTTCGACGAGATGCAGAAGATGATGAAGAAGATGGGTGTCCTCGGCGGAGGCAAAGGCGGCGGCCGCAACCGCAAGGGGAAGGGCAAGGGCAAGAAGGGCCGGCCCGGAGCCCAGCCGGCGGGTCTTCCCCCTGGCTTCGACTTCGATCCCGCCAATCTCGACCTGCCCGGTCTGCCGGGCGCACCGGGGATGCCCGGACTGCCGCGCTGACCGCGGCCGCGCTGTCCGCCGCACGTCCCCGAAGTCCCGATAGCGTGCCACCGCTCAGAAATCGCATCCAGGAGTGACGGATTCCCCATGGCAGTGAAGCTGCGTCTCACACGTGTCGGCAAGACCAAGCAGCCCCAGTACCGCATCGTCGCCGCTGATTCGCGCTCGCCGCGCGACGGCCGCTTCATCGAGATTCTCGGTCAGTACAACCCTCGCGAGGAGCCCTCGCTGATCAACGTCGACAACGACAAGATCGTCAAGTGGCTCGAGCAGGGTGCTCAGCCGACCGAGCGCGTCGCCAAGATCATCGAGATCTCGGGTGCCAAGGCGCAGTTCGACGCCGCCAAGGCCGCCAAGTGAGCGACACCGAGACCGACGCCGGCACCGAGGTCGCCCCCACGGCGGTGGCGGTTCTCACGCACATCGTCCGGTCGATCGTCGACGATCCCGATCAGGTCACGGTCGAGGTCGACGAGTCCGGCCAGCGTCCGTCGCTCAACGTCCGCGTCGGTGACGGCGATCTCGGCCGAGTCATCGGTCGCCGTGGCCGCACGGCGGCGAGCATCCGCACCGTCACGCGTGCGGCGGCGAGCAAGGACGACGTCGAGATCGACATCGAGTTCCTCGACTGATCCGGGGCTCGGCCCCGCATTGTCCCACCATGGCCGCTGCCTCGCCGCCCGAGGGCTGGCTCAGCGTCGGTCACCTCCGCCGTCCGCACGGTCTGCGAGGCGAGATCTTCGTCCAGCTCACGACCGACCGCGTCGAGCGCGCCGAGCCCGGCTCCCACTTCTGGGCGCAGGGCGGCGACCTCACGATGCGCTCGAGTCGTCGCTCGGGGGCGGGTCGCCTCATCGCAGCCTTCGACGAGATCGTTGATCGCACCGCGGCCGAACGGATGGTCAACGTCGAGCTGTTCGCCGAACCGCTCGACGACCCCGATGCCATCTGGGCGCACGACGTCATCGGCACCCGTGTGGTCGATCAGCACGGCGTCGTGCGGGGCGTGGTGGTGGCACTGGTCGAAAACCCGGCCGCCGATCTGCTCGAACTCGACGATGGCTCGCTGGTGCCGTCGAACTTCGTGGTCGTCGTCGATCTCGACCGAGGGGTCACCGACGTCGACGTCCCCGACGGGTTGTTCGAATGACGTCCGCCGCCCCCGGAACCACTCCGCTCCGCATCGATACGTTCTCGATCTTCCCCGAGATCGTCGACGGCTTCGCCGGCCACAGCCTGCTCGGCAAGGCGCGGGCCGCGCACCTCGTCGACCTGCGGTTCCACGATCTCCGCGAGCACACCACCGACGTGCATCGAACCGTCGACGACCAGCCGTTCGGCGGTGGCGCCGGCATGGTGATGCGGCCCGAACCGATCGTCGAGGCGGTCGAGACCGTTGATCCTCCCCGGCCGCTCCTCGCCCTCGGACCGGGCGGACGCCGGTTCGACCAGTCGATGGCGGCCGAGCTCGCCGAGTCCGCCGGATTCAGCCTGCTGTGCGGGCGGTACGAGGGGATCGACCACCGGGTGATCCGCCACGTGTGCGATGGAGAGATCAGCGTGGGCGACGTCGTGCTGAGCGGGGGCGAGGTGGCCGCCTGCCTGGTGATCGACGCCGTGGTCCGGCTCCTCCCGGGAGCGATGGGCAACGCCGAGAGTCCCGTCACCGAGAGCTTCGGTGTCGACGGCCTGCTCGAGGAACCGCAGTACACCCGTCCGGCGGAGTACCGCGGATGGGACGTTCCCGAGATCCTGCGCAGCGGTGATCACGGCCGGATCGCCCGCTATCGACGGGCACAGCGGCTCCATCGGACGCTGCGGGAACGTCCCGATCTGCTTGCGCCGAGCGAGCTCGACGACGTCGATCGGGCGTTGTTGGAAGAGTTCCCGGCCGACCCGTATCATTGACCGGCCCCTCCGGGCGGTGCCCGCCGTGCGAGAACCCTCTCGCCAGGCCCCGCCCCTGCACGAGCCAGGACGACGCGATGAAAGCCACCGATCTGATCGACAACGAGTCGCTGCGCGACGACATCCCCGACTTCCAGGCGGGTGACGAACTCAAGGTGCACGTGCGCGTCGTCGAGGGCGGCAAGGAGCGCGTCCAGGTCTTCCAGGGCGACGTCATCGCACGCCAGGGAGGCGGCCTGCAGGAGACCTACACGGTCCGCAAGCTGAGCTATGGCGTCGGCGTCGAGCGGACCTTCCCGCTGCACACCCCGACCGTGCAGAAGATCGAGGTCGTGAAGCGTGGCGACGTCCGGCGCGCCAAGCTGTACTACCTGCGCGATCGCAAGGGCAAGGCCGCGAAGATCCGCGAGAAGCGCGAGTTCTGAGTTTCCGGCCCGCCGTCGAGCGGGCCACACATCGCCGCCACGTGCGGCCACTCGGGTTCACGATCCGGCCCCCTCGTCCATCCGACGACGGAGGTCTCGTCATGCCCACACCCCGTTCCACCGAACCCGATCGCTCCAACATCGCTCGTGGAGCGTGGGGTGAGCGCATCGCCGCCCGGGAGTACGAACGTCTCGGCTACCGCGTGGTCGACGCCAACTGGAGGACCTCGTCCGGCGAGATCGACCTGATCGTCGAGCGCGACGACGTCCTCGTGTTCTGCGAGGTCAAGGCCCGTCGGTCCGCTCGCTACGGACCCGCCGCGTCGGCGGTGACGTCGGAGAAGCAGGCGCGCATCCGCCGCCTGGCCCAGGAGTGGCTCCGGGCTCACCCCGGCCAGGGCCGTCGAGTCCGCTTCGACGTCTACGCGATCACCGGTTCCGAGAAGAAGCTGATCCAGGGAGCCTTCTGATCCTGGTGGCTTGCTCGTCGGCTCTTCGGTTCTCCTCGCGACGCGTGCGGCTCGTCGCTGGCGCTTCCCTCGCCGCGCGGTCGTCACCTTCCGGGTCAGGCCCCGTGCGACCTCACCCCAGAAATGCCCAGGCGACGAGGGCGAGGGCGACGACCAGCGCGGCGGCGACCAGCACGTAGTCGGCTCGATTGGCCCGGTACTTCCGGTACGGGTTGTACCCCACGCCCGTCAGTATCGTCCGACGCGTGAGCAGCGACACGTACGAGACCCTGATCGTCGAGCGCAGTGACGGAATCGTCACGGTCACCATGAATCGTCCCCGGCGGAAGAACGCCGCCAACGACGTCATGTGGGACGAGCTGCTGCGCATCTTCCGCGAGGTGTCGAGCAGCCGTCGCGATCGGGTTCTCGTCCTCACCGGTGCCGAGGGTGACTTCTGCTCCGGCGCCGATGTCGGCGGCATGGACGACCGGGCCAGCGGATCGAAGGCCGCCGATCCCGACGAACCGCCGCAGCATCAGCTCGCTGCGATGCGTCGGATCACCGACATCTGCCTCACGCTCAACCGGATGCCGCAGCCGACCATCGCGAAGGTGCGCGGCGTCGCCGTCGGCGCCGGACTCAACATGGCGCTGTCGTGTGACCTCCTCGTCGGCGACGACACGGCGCGTTTCTCGGAGATCTTCGCCCGACGCGGACTCACCATCGACTTCGGCGGTTCGTTCCTGCTCCCGCGTCGTGTCGGTCTGCACAAAGCCAAGGAACTCACTCTGCTCGCCGAGGTGATCGACGCGAAGGAGGCCGAAGCGATCGGGCTCGTCAATCGGATCGTACCGGCCGCCGACCTCGACGCCTTCGTCGACGACTGGGCCTCCCGACTCGCCGCCGGCCCGCCGATCGCGATGGCCATGTCGAAGCGCCTGCTCAACAACTCGTTGAACGTCACTCTCGAGGAAGCGCTCGACGACGAAGGCCTCTCGCAGACGGTCAACTTCTCCACCCGCGACACCGCCGAGGCGATGCGTGCCTTCGTCGAGAAGCGGTCGCCGGTGTTCGAGGGTCGCTGACGTCGACTCCCGGTCGCGGCCGATGCCCCGACCGAGAGGATCCGGGTCGGTACGATTTCTCTCGTGAGGTTCCGGCGGAACGGGCGAACGTACGTCCTGTCCGCAGGCCTCATCGCCGGCGCACTCGCGGTCCTCGGATCTGGGCCGAGCCATGCGTCCGTGCCTCAGCCGGACCCTGCGAACGAGCCCGTCCCAACCGAGGAGTCCACGGCGGGAGGCGGGTTGATTCCGGTTCCGATCGGCTGCCCGGCGCCGCCGGCCGCGGCGGTTGCGTTCGTCGGCACGGTCGTCGACAAGGACGAGTTCATCGAGAAGGGCACCGTGCGCTTCGAGATCGACCAGATCCGGGCCGGCGACGCCACGCCGTTCGCCGTGCGTGGGTTGATCGACGTCCGGTACGGACCCGATTCGCAGTACGTGGAGATCGGCGAGCAGTACCTCGTCGGTGCGGCGGTCGACCCCGACGTGGGCGCTCTGGCATCGAAGGTCGCGCCCGCCGCTCCGCTGTTCGGCGGCGACGCCGTGATCGGCCTCGACGACGACGAACTCGACTGCCCCGAGCTGGACGACCCGGTCATGACCCTCAACGTCGACGGGACGAGCGTCGACTCGGGCGTGCTGTCACCCCTCTTCGAGGATCGACGACTGCTGTTCGCGACGATCGGCGTACCGGCTGCCGTGGTGGGGCTCGCCCTCGTGGCCCTGATCCTCGTGCGCCGACTGCTCGGGCTCGGTCTCCGCGGAGTGTTCACCCTGGGGCGCCGCGCCGTCACGCCGGTCCCCGATCACCGGGCGGCCCGAGTGCGCCACCACGACATCGTCGATCGCTGATCTCGGTAGGACGGCCGCGAGAGCGCGGCCGCCGTCTGGTTCAGCCCACGAGCCGGCGGACGTCGTCGATCGCCGATCGCCAGTCGTCGATCTCGATCTCCTCGGCGTCGGCACCTGCGACGCATCGCACGAGCACGCCCCGTACCACCGGCTCGCCGAGGGCCGACTCGAGCGCCGCGCCGTAGGCCGCGAGCTGCGTGCGGTAGCGGGCGACCCGCTCGGCCGTCTGAACGGGTCCCGACCACCGGTCGGTCTTGTAGTCGACGATCACGTATCCGTGGCGATCTCGGACGAGCAGGTCGATGTATCCCTCGAGCAGCCGATCGCCGACCGGAGCGGCGATGAAGAGCTCGCGTCGATGATCGGCTCCCGCCGCCACCGATCGAACGATGGGAGCGGTCAAGGCCGAGCGAGCGAGAGCGGCCACGGTGGCATGTGCACCGAGCACACCTTCGGCTGCGCACTGCGACCGGGCGAGCGGGTCGATGTCGTGTCCGTCGGCGAGATCGCAGAACTGGAGGGTGCCGTGGACCGCTCTCCCGACCGCCGTGCCGTAGCGGCCGCGCTGCCACGGCGGGAGGTCGATGTTGACCGCGTGCTTGTCGAGGCCGGGATCGTCGGCGAGCTCACGGTCGCGCAACATCTGGACCTCGTCGGCGAGGCGGGTCGCGGCGATGGCCGATCGGCGCGACGCACGCTCGAACGTGACGGCGAGGTCGGCTCGCCAGCTGTCGATGTCGACCTCGTCGACGGGAGACGTGTCGAATGTCAGAGGAGCAGCGGGGGCAGGCCGGAACGACCGGGCGACGGCCCTGGCAGTCTCGTCGAGTGCGCCGTGGCGCACGAGGAGCTCGGCGTGGCTGCAGTTCGGCACCTTCTCGGTCGGGAGGGCGGCGAGATCGGTCGTGGACGTCTTCCGGTGCACGGAGAGGACGAGGTGATCGACCGCCCGCGTGCACGCCACGTAGAGGAGGCGTCGCCGCTCGGCGTCGCTCATCTGCTCGTCGACCGGCGCGAACTCAG
>JBCCTP010000222.1:0-7353 GCA_039198505.1 Actinomycetota bacterium
GCTCGTGAAGGTGTATCGAACGGCCGAGAGCGAGGTGCAGGCGCTCCAGGGACTCGACCTCGATCTCGAGGCGGGCGAGGTGGTCGGCGTGGTCGGAGCGAGCGGGAGCGGGAAGTCGACGCTGCTCGGGGTGCTCGGCGGACTCGTCGCTCCGACCGCGGGATCGATCGAGAGCGTCGGTGTCGACCTTCTCGCTGCGTCCGACCGTCGCCGGAGTCGTTATCGGCGCACCGACGTGGGCTTCCTGTGGCAGCACTCACACCAGAATCTCCTCGACGATCTCACGGCGCGGGAGAACATCAGCCGGTCGATCGAGGTGGCCGGTGGTGACGCCCGCGCCCGACCCGACGAGCTCCTCGATCTGGTCGGCCTCGCCGACAGCGGGAACCGTCGGCCGGCGACGTTGTCGGGAGGTGAGCAGGCGAGGGTGGCGCTGGCGGTCGCGCTCGCCCATCGGCCGCGACTGCTGCTCGCCGACGAGCCGACCGGCGAACTCGACACGTCGACGTCGCACCGCGTCTTCGAGTTGATCCGCCGAGCGGCAGCCGACGAGGGGGTGACGTCGGTCGTGGTCAGTCACGACCCGGACGTGGTCGACCACGTCGATCGCGTGATCGGGTTGCGCGACGGACGGTTCTCGACCGAGTCGAGGCGCTCGCAGAACGACGACCGGCCGGCCACCGACACGGTCGTGGTCGATGCGGCGGGACGGCTGCAACTGCCCCCCGACGTCGTCGAGCAGGTCGGGATCGGGCACCGCGTGCGGATCACGGTCGAGGACGGAGCTGCGGTCGTCCGCCCGGTCGACGATCCATCGTCCGAGGATCCACCCGTCGACGACGCACAGGAGCGGTCGTGAACGCGTCCGACCCGACCGCACCGACGATCGCGCTCCATGGTGTCGTCCGGCGGTTCGCCAGAACGGATGACGCGGTGCTCGACGGGGTCGACCTCGAGATCGCCGCCGGCTCCGTCGTCGCACTGGTCGGGCCGTCGGGCAGCGGGAAGACGACCCTGCTCAACCTCGTCGCCGGGCTCGACCGACCCGACGAGGGGACCGTCCGGGTCGGTGACACAGAGGTGTCCGCGCTCGACGACGACGACGCTGCCCGGTGGCGTCGGTCGACCGTGTCGTCGATCTTCCAGGCGAAGGGGCTCGTCGCGCACCTGACGGCGCGTGAGAACGTCGACCTGGCGCTGCGACTGACCGCAGGAATCCGACGCGACGCGGTTCACGCCGTCGTCGACGAGATCCTGGCGGCCGTCGGTCTCGATGAGGTCGCGGGACATCGGCCGAGTCAGTTGAGCGGCGGCCAACAGCAGCGCGTGGCCATCGCTCGGGGACTCGTCGTCGCCCGGGGTCTCGTCGTCGCCGACGAGCCGACGGCCGAGCTCGACACGGACACCGGCGAGCGCATGATCGAGTTGCTGGTCGATCGACTGCGGGCCCGCGGCGCGACGGCGCTCATCGCCACCCACGACGTGGCCGTCGTGACCGCCGCCGACCGCGTGGTGCGACTCGTCGACGGTCGCCTCGCCGCCGAGACCGGCGCGAAGGACGGAGACGCGCGATGACGTGCCGCTCGCGTCGCCGATCCCTGGCGGTGGGCGCCGTGGCCGGTGTCGTCGTGTCGGTGGCAGCCGGGTGCGCGACCGTCGACGTGGCCGAGCCGCCCGACGACCGGTCGACCGAGGAGATCATGGCCGAGGCGTTCGCCGAACCGCTGTCCGACCCGGTCGAGACCGTGTCGCCCGACGGTGGTCTTCGTCTGATCGTCGGGACGATCACCGGCGGGATTCCCGCCTATCGACTCGAGCATCGAGCCGACGGCGCGTGGGAGGCCACGCTCGGCACGTCGACGTTGGGGCTGGTGACCGATCGGGGATCGCTCGCGACCGACCTCGACCTGGTCGATGTCGGCTCGTCGGATCCGTGGCGCGACGAGTTCGAGTTGCCGGGCGGCAAGAGTCGCCGAGCCACGGTCGATGGCCATCGCCGGACGGTTCGGTTCGAGCCGGTCGCACCGAACGGTCTCGCCCTCGAGGTCGACCTCGTCGTGAGCGACGAAGGAGCGGCCTTCCGCTCGACCGTGGCGCGGGCCGCCCCATCCGGCGGCGGCACCGGGACAGGCGACGGCGAGCTCGACACCATCCGTGTCGAGTGGGAACGGAGCGGCTTCCACCTCGACGCCTCGTCGACCGGCTGGTTCCAACGCCGGTCGCGGGCGGGGCCCTTCGGGCCGGCGTACGAGTCGCTCTCCGGCACCGCTCGTGAGGTCGGTCGGCTCGACTCGCCGACCGATGCCTGGAACCTGCCCGCGCTCGTCGAGGACGACGAACGGTGGATCCTGCTCGCCGAGGCCGGCGCCGTCCGTGAGTGGCCGGTCGCCAGGCTCGGCGACGCCGTCCTCGGTTCGGGCGAGCACGCGGTGACCTTCCCCGACGCCGCCGAGGGCCTCGGGATCGGCGACCCTCGCCCGTCGGGTCGGCTCCCTCTCACGTCTCCCTGGCGCGTCGTGGTGACGAGCGACGATCTCGGACGCGTCGTCGCCTCGAACCTCGTCCGACATCTCGCGCCGCCGGCCGATGATCGGGACTGGTCGTGGGTTCGGCCCGGCCGCGTCTCGTGGAGCTGGTGGGCCGAGCAGGACAGCCCGACCGATCCCGATCGACTGATCGAGTACGTCGAGTTCTCGGCGGAGATGGGGTGGGAGTACTCCCTCGTCGACGCCAACTGGACCGACCTGCCCGAGCGCGAGATCGAGCGGGTCATCGACCGGGCGAACACGCTCGGCGTCGGGATTTTCCTCTGGTACAACTCGGGCGGCCCGAACAACCAGGTGACCGAGGCGCCGCGCGATCTCATGTTCGATCGGCCCGCGCGTCGCGCCGAGTTCGCGCGGATCGCCGCACTGGGTGTGGCGGGAGTGAAGGTCGACTTCTGGCACTCCGACAAACCCGAGTCGGTCGGGCGGTACCTCGACCTGTTCGCCGATGCGGCCGATCACGAGTTGCTCGTGAACGTGCACGGATCGACCGCGCCCCGCGGGTGGTCGCGCACCTGGCCCAACCTGATGACGATGGAGGCGGTCGCGGGCGGCGAGCAGTACCTCTTCAACCCGTCGTTCGCGTCCGACGCAGCGCGACACAACACCGTGCTCGCATTCACGAGGAACGTCGTGGGGCCGATGGACGCCACCCCCGGCATCGTCTCCACGCAGTACCTCCGAACGGTCTCGAACGGCCACGAGCTCGCGTCGACCGTCGTGTTCGAGAGTGCACTGCAGCACCTCGTCGACACCCCCGAGGCCTACCGGGCCCAGTCGGCCGAGGTGCTCGCCGCCTTGAGCGACCTCCCCACCGCGTGGGACGAGACCGTGCTCCTCGACGGGCGACCCGAGTCGCACGTCGTCCTCGCCCGTCGGCACGGCGACGACTGGTGGGTCGGCGCGATCAACGGAACCGACGAGCCGCTCGCGGTCGACCTCGACTCTGAGCTGGTCGATCTCGTCGACCCGGGGACCATGTTCGAACGGCTCTGCGACGACCCCGACGACGCGCGGGCGGTCGTCGCCGACCGCGTCGAGGTGGGTGCCGGTGTCGGGGTGACGATGCTGCCGGCAGGAGGGTGCCTCCTCCGGACGACCTGACGAATCGATCGCGGTTGGCGTACGCCGCATCGCCGGTACCTTCGACCCATGGGTCTGTTGAACACTCGAAACCTCCAGAAGGCGAAGCAACTGCTCGATCAGATCCGCCACAAGGTCGGCGACATGGTCGAGAAGGCGGGTGGCTCTCTCGACAAGGCAACGAAGGGCCGGACCGCCCAGTACACCCAGAAGGCCACCGAGGCCGCGCACAAGTACTCGGCAGGCGCCGGTGCGACGACCGCCGACGACGTGCTCGCCGACGACTCCGCCGCAGCGCCGTCCGCCAACGACGGGCGAGAGTCGGCGCCGCCGTCCTGACCGTCTCGCGCGATCAGCGTGCGGGTGCGAGCCCGCGCGTTGCCGCCGCATCCTCGTCGGCGATGAACCAGCTCACGAAGATCGCCGGGATCATCACGAGGCCCATCGCGAGGAATCCCCACCGGTAGGCACCCAGTCGATCGGCGGCGGCCGCCGCCTCCCCGCCCACGGCCGCCACGCGCGCGGCGATCACGCTGGCCGCGAGCGCGACGCCGGAGGCGAAGGCGACCTGGCGCTGGGTGTTGAACAGCGACGTCGCTCGTCCCGTGTCCTCCGGGGTGATCGTCGCGTACACACCGGTCTGGATCGACACGAAGACCATCCCGACCGCGGCTCCGCGCAGGAACGATCCGATGGCGATCTGCCACAGCGGGGTGTCGAGGTCGAACAGCGCGAAACCAGCCGTGACCGCGGCCGTGAGCGCCGTGCCGACCACCATCAGCCGCCGAGGACCCACCCGGGCGTACAGCCGCCGGCCCAGCAGGTTCGCGACGATGAAGACGGCGCCCGCCTGGGGCGCCTGCACGAGCCCCGACGTCGTCGCGCTGAGGTCGCGCAGCACCTGCACGTAGAGCGGCAGGACGAAGACCCACCCGAAGAACCCGGCGTACACGAACGCGGCCGCGACGTTGATGGTGCGGAACAGGCGGTCGTGGAACAGGCGAAGAGCCAGCATCGGCTCGTCGATGCGGAGCTCGTGGCCGATCAGCCAGACCAGGGCGACGGCACCCGCACCGGCCGTCACGAGTGTGGTCGGTGACAGCCACCCGTTCTCGGGACCGGTCGACAGCGCGTACACGAGGCACGAGACGCCGATCGCCGACAGCGCCACACCGAGTCCGTCGAGCGACCCCGGCCGATCCTGGCGTTCGTCGCGCAGCCAGCGCAGCGCGAGGAGCAGCCCGATCGCGCCGATCGGCAGGTTCACGAAGAAGATCCACCGCCACGAGATGTTGTCGACGATGACACCGCCGAGGACCGGTCCGACCGCCGGCGCGACGACGGCGACGCTGAGCACCCCGACGGTGGCGGTCGAGCGTTGTTCGAGTGGGAACGCCCGGAACAGCATCGCGCTGCCGATCGGAGTGATGAGTCCGGCTCCGAGTCCCTGCAGGATCCGGAACACGATGAGCAGTGGCAGCGTCGGTGCCGCGCCGCAGAGCGCCGATGCCACCACGAAGACGGCGAGCGACAGCGCGAACGTGGGCTTGGTGCCGAACCGGTCGCCCAGCCAACCGGCCACGGGGATGACCGCTGCGAACGCCAGGAGGTAGGCGATGGCGACGAGTTCGACCTCGGTGGCGTCGACGTCGAACTCGTCGGCCAACGTCGGAAGCGCGACGTTGACGATCGTCCCGTCGATGATCGTCATCGACAGGCCGAGGATGTAGACCGCCATCACGCGGTAGCGATAGCTCATGGTCGTCTCGGCGCGGCCCACGGCATGCTGGGAACGTGGCGTCCGGTTCCGAGAAGCGTCGGGAGGCCGCGGAACGGCTCCTGCGACGCGGAGTCGACGTCCCGGCCGACCTGCCCATCGCCGATCACCGAGACGAGCTGGTCGAGGTGCTGCGTGATCATCAGGTGGTCGTCGTCGCCGGGGAGACGGGCTCGGGCAAGAGTACGCAGCTGCCGAAACTGTGCCTGGCAGCGGGCCGCGGCGTCGCCGGGCTCGTCGGTCACACCCAGCCGCGGCGGGTCGCAGCACGCACGCTCGCCAGCCGGATCGCGGACGAGCTGGGGGTCGAGGTCGGTGCCGAGGTCGGATCGTCGGTTCGCTTCGACGATCGGGTCGGTGAGCGAACGCTGATCCGCTTGATGACCGACGGCATCCTCCTCGCCGAGATCCAGCGCGATCCGGACCTGCGTCGGTACGACACGCTGATCATCGACGAGGCACACGAGCGAAGTCTCAACATCGACTTCGTGCTCGGGTACCTCGCCCAGCTCCTGCCGCGCCGGCCCGACCTGCACGTGGTCGTCACGTCGGCCACGATCGACACCGAGAGGTTCGCCGACCACTTCGCCACGGCGATCGGTCGGACCGTTCCGATCGTCGAGGTCTCGGGACGTACCTACCCGGTCGAGGTCCGGTACCGGCCGTACGGCGACGACCCCGAGGCGGCCGACGGCGACCGACGCGACCAGGTCGACGCGGTCCTCGACGCCTGCGACGAACTGTTGAGCGACACGTCGGCTGACATCCTCGTGTTCCTCGCCGGTGAGCGCGAGATCCACGACACGGCCGACGCGCTGCGTGCGAGCGGCCGGCCGGGATCCCGGCCCGACGTGACCGTGCTCCCGCTCTACGCCCGGCTGTCGGCGTCGGAGCAGCGGCGGGTGTTCGAGCCGCACCGCGGTCGGCGAATCGTGCTCGCCACCAACGTCGCCGAGACGTCGATCACCGTCCCCGGTGTCCATGCGGTGGTCGACGCCGGGACCGCGCGGATCTCGAGGTACTCGCGCCGGCTGAAGGTCCAACGCCTCCCGATCGAGGACGTGTCGCAGGCCTCGGCGAACCAGCGCGCGGGACGGTGCGGTCGCATCGCCCCGGGTGTCTGCATCCGGCTCTACGGGGAGGCGTCGTTCGCCGAGCGACCGGAATTCACCGAACCCGAGATCTTGCGGACCAACCTCGCCTCGGTCATCCTGCAGATGGCCAACATCGGGCTCGGTGACATGGCCCGGTTCCCCTTCGTGGAGCCGCCCGATCGGCGCACGATCCGCGACGGCGAACGACTGCTCGACGAACTCGGCGCGATCCGTCGCCGTCGCGCCGACGGCGATCCGGTTCGACTCACGAAGACCGGTCGCCGCCTGGCGCGGCTGCCGATCGACCCGCGCCTCGCGCGGATGCTGCTCGAAGCCGACCGGCTCGATTGCGTCCGAGAGGTTCTCGTGATCGTGTCGGCGCTCTCGATCCAGGACGTGCGCGAGCGGCCGGTCGAGCGCCGCGAGACCGCCGATCAGTTGCACGCACGGTTCAAGGTCGAGGGATCCGACCTGCTCTCGATCGTGGCGCTGTGGGACCACCTGCGGGTGAAGCAGCGGGAGCTGTCGGGGAACGCGTTCCGGCGGATGTGCCGTGACGAGTTCCTCCACGTGTTGCGGATCCGCGAGTGGATGGACCTGCACCGCCAGCTACGACGCGTCGCGAAGGAAATGGACATCCGCACGACCAACGTGGAGGCCCACCCCGACCATGTCCATCGCGCGCTGCTCGCCGGGTTGCTGTCGCAGATCGGGCACCGGTCGACCGACCGATCGACCCGCGGCGCGACGTTCCACGGTGCGCGCCAGGCGGAGTTCGTGATCGCGCCGGGATCGGTCCTCACGCGTCGGCCGCCCGAGTGGGTGATGGCGGCCGAGCTGGTCGACACCGGCC
>JBCCTP010000223.1:0-7312 GCA_039198505.1 Actinomycetota bacterium
ACCCACGATCTCGTCCCGCGCCGTCTCGTGCTCGCCGCACGCCCATGCGGCCACCTCGACCACGCGGGCGTCGGCGTCGTCGAGAGCCGGCGCGAGGTCGACGTCGCCGTGGGTCGCCGACAGCTCGGCCGCCCGACGACGAACGGACGGCTCCGGATCGCTCAGCGCCCGCTGGAGGTCGGAGTCGACGAGGACGCCGAGCCGCTCGGTCGCACCGAGCGCCACGATTCGCACGGGGGCGTCGGGGTCGCCGAGTGCGGCGCGGGCGAGTTCGACGCTGCCCGAGTGACCGGCGACCACGACGGCGCGGCGACGGGCGGCGACCGACGCCGACTCGGATGCCGCTGCCGTCATCTCCCCGCGGAACTCATCGCTGGGGTGGGGCTCACTGCTTCAGGAGGTCGGTGAGGGTGATCACGACCCACGCAGCGCCGAACGCGATCACGATGGCGCTGACGGCGCCGATGACCACGCCGATGCCGGCGCTCGCCACCACCGCCCAGACCTTGCGCAGCGGCCCGACCCGCCGGTCGAGCGGGACCGTGGCCTCCGCGATGCCGATCGGAACGCGCGGGCGACGAAACTTCGGCTCAACGCGTGGGGTTCTCGGCACGGGCCTGGCATTCTTTCGCCACCCCGCGAGCACGAGCGCCGCGATGGCGAGAGCCGCCATCCACCCCGCTTGTGTGGTGAGATCCGTGACCGACACGACGACCGACAGCGTACTCATCGCCCCTCGTCCGCGGTGGTGGGCCTGGCTGATCGCCGGCGTGTCGCTCCTCTTCCTCGTGGCGATCGCAGTGGCGGCGCTGATCCCCTCCGAGTGGGTCGCCGAGGCCGAGAACCCCCGGCTCGACGAGATGCAGCCGGCGCCGTACGCACGCATCCCGGCGTCGGCCGAGTCGGTGAACGACCGGATCGTCTACACCGGGCTGCCGGACGAGGTCGAGGTCTTCGACACCGACGGCGACTTCTTCTTCGTCACCGTCAGCGCGCCGACCCAGTCGATGCTGTCGTGGCTGGTCGGCGCCGGCGATCCGGTCGAGCTGCTCACCGAGGAGGGGCGGAACGGACGTCGCACGGCCACGCAGAACCGCGAGATCTCCCTGCAGCAGATGCGCACGGCCACCCAGGAGGCCCAGTACGTCGCGCTGACCGTCGCGGGCTACGACCCCACGATCGAGAACGGTGAGGTGGTGGTCCAGGACGTCCTGTGCCGCGTCCCGGGCGAGGACCGGCTCGAGTGCGCCGAGCCCTTCCCCGCCGACGAGGCGCTCGATCCGGCCGACGCCATCCTCGCCGTCGACGGCGTACCGGTCGGCACGATCGACGATCTCGCCGCCGAACTCGACGGACGCTCACCCGGCGACGTCATCGAGCTGCGGATCCGCCGCCCGACGGTCGGCGAACTCGATGTCGAGGTCGAGCTGTCGTCCGACCCCGACGATCCCGATCGCACCATCGTCGGCTTCGTGCCGTTCGACACCCGTTCGATCACCCTCCCGTTCGACGTCGCGATCGACTCCGGTGCCGTCGGCGGACCGTCGGCCGGACTCGCCTTCACCCTGGCGCTCATCGATGAACTCACCGAGGGCGATCTCACCGGCGGGCGCAACATCGCCGTGACCGGCACGATCGATCTCGAGGGCAACGTCGGGCCCATCGGCGGCCTGCGCCAGAAGATGAGCGCCGTCCAGCAACACGGCGTCGACGTGTTCATCGTGCCGGCGAACCAGATCGAGTTCTCCGACGACGACCCGTCGACCGACCTCGACGACGACATCTGTCGACTCGAGTGTCTCAACGAGGCCGCCGACGGCGAGGTGGTCATCATCAAGGTGGCCACGCTGGAGGAGGCGCTCATCGCGCTGCAGACGCTCGGAGGCGATCCGCCGGTCCCGGTCGGCGGCGGCGATGACACCACCGCCAGCTGATCGCATCGCGAGCTGCCGCCGGGCGGGGCCGTCCGCTGCTCGTGCGATCGTGCTCGACCCTCCACCACCGGCTGCATCGGGCCGCGTAGCGTCGTGGGATGGCCATGTCCTTCTCGCGTGACGACGCCGACGTTCCGGGCGAGGCGGGCGACGTCACCGACGTCCGGTTCTCCACGGCCCGCAAAGGATTCGATCAGGATCAGGTCCGCGGCCACCTCCGTGCCGTGGCGCGCGAGGTGGCGGAACTCCGCGTTCGCGCCGAGCGGCTCGAGCGCGAGCGCGACGATGCCCGCGCGGCGTCGACCGACGCCGACGTCCGCCTCGACGACGAGGCCCTGACGCGGCTGCTCGGCGAGGAGACGGCCCGTGTGCTCACGACCGCACGCGAGAGCGCCGCCGAGATCCGTCAGAAGGCCGAGGAGTCCGCCGCGCGCCTCCTCACCGAAGCGGGCGACGAGGCGACCCGCCTGCGCGAGGAGGCCGAGCTCGAGGCGTCGCGTCGGCGCGCCGCCGCCGCCAACGACGCCGAGGCCGAGCTGTCGATGGCGAAGCAGCAGGGCCGGGAGATGGTCAACGAGGCCCGCGCCTACCGGGAGCGGGTGCTGAGCGAACTGGCCCGGCGTCGCGAGCTGGCGAGGGAGCAGATCGAACAACTCGTCCACGGCCGCGACCGACTCGTCGCCGCATTCGAGCGCGCTCGGCTCGCCGCGGTCGACGTGATGGCCGAGATGCAGCCGATCGGTGAGCCCGACGAGTACGTCGACCTCCAGCCGACCACCGGACCGGTTCCGGTGATGGTCGTCCGGTCCGATCTCGACGCTCGACCGACCGACACCACCGATGCGTCGGCGGCGCGTTCCGCTCCGTTCGATCGCGAGACGACCGACGACGTCGATGACTCCCGCGACCAGGTCGAGGACACCGCTGACGAAGTGGTCGACGCCCACGACACCGTCGAGGCTCCGGATGAGCCCGTCGAGTCCGCAATCGAGGCCGCCGATGAGCCCGACGACGATGCCGCCGATGCGGACGACGTGGAGATCGAGATGGGCCCCGGCGAGCTCGACGATCAGACCGACGAGCGCGACGACCCCGAGGCGATCCATCTCACGGCGGTCGACGACCGGGCCGACGACGACATCGATCCGTCCGCCGACGCCGCGGCCTCCGATCCCGAGCCGCGCGACGACGTCAGCACCACCGACGACGGGGACACCGACGGTGACGTGGTCGTCGACCTCTTCGCACGTCTGCGGGCCAGTCGCGACGCCGACGAGCCGGTCGATGAGCACATCGACGACGGCGAGTCCCCCGCCGCCGATGAGGTTCGCGCAGCGACCGTCTCCGCGTCGACCACCCTCGGCTCGCTCACCGAACCCTCCGCGTCACGGGTCGTCGACGAGGCCACCGATCCTCCCGCTGGCGCGCTCGACGCCGTCGAGGACAGCGCCGGCGACGTCGACACCATCGAGACCGGCGGGGCGGCCGCATTCGCTGCGCCGTCCCCGTTCGAACTCCGCGACGCCGAGGTGACCCCGCTCATCACCAGCGCCGCCCGCCGTCTGAAGCGCGTCCTCGCCGACGAACAGAACGGCGTGCTCGAGGCACTGCGGCGGAGCGACTCCGTCACCTCGATCGACGACCTCGTGCCCTGGGTGGGCGAACACGCCGGCACGTACTCCGATGCGATCGCCGACGAACTGCTCGCCGCCGCACGCGCCGGGGTCGAGGCCACGGTGCCCCACGGCGATCGGGCGCTCACGGCCGCCGAGGGTCGCGAGGCGATCCAGCACGCATCCGACGTCGTCGAGACCTGGCTGGTCGCACCGTTGCGCGAGCGACTCGCCACGGCGATTGCCGACGGGGTGGGTGACAACCAGGCGATCACCAAGAAGGTTCGGGCCGTCTACCGCGAGTTCAAGACGACACACATCGACGAGCACCTCGACGACGTCGTGCACACCGCCCACGGCTGGGGATCGCTCGCCGGGTTCCGCGACGCCGGCGCCGAGACTCGCTGGACCATCGATCCGCGGATCGGAGCGTGCCATCCCGACTGCGAGGACAACGCGCTCGCCGGTGCACTCCCGGCCGGGACGGCGTTCCCGACCGGAGCCCTGGTGCCGCCCGGACATCCCGGCTGCGTGTGTCTCTTGGTACAGGCCGACTGACTCGCGGCCCCGACGCGCCGACCGGCCGGTAGCGTCCTGGGTCGATGCGGCGATCCTCTGATCTTCCGGCCGATCGCCCCCGTGCACGCATCACCGGTCGCGGTGTGCTGATCGCGCTGGGAGCGCTCTTCCTCTTCATTCTCATCTTCGGGCGAGCGATCGCCCGGTTCTACGTCGACTTCCTCTGGCACGACGCACTCGATCGAGGCGACGTGTTCTGGGGGGTCATCGCGGCGAAGGCCACCATGTTCTTCGGGTTCTTCGCGATCTTCACGATCCTGGCGGTCGTCAACCTGATCATCGCCGACCGCGCAGCACCCGAATCGTTCCCCGCGAACGTCCACCCGTACGTCGAACGGTTCCACGAGG
This sequence comes from Actinomycetota bacterium, assembly GCA_039198505.1. GTDB lineage: Bacteria > Actinomycetota > Acidimicrobiia > Acidimicrobiales > Ilumatobacteraceae > Ilumatobacter_A. Next base: position 4,475 of record JBCCTP010000223.1, read on the forward strand.
TGTTCGGACGTCGACTTCGGCTCGTGCGGTACGCGGTGGCGGTCGTCTTCGCGTTCCTCCTGGCCGTGCCGGCGATCGGTCGCTGGCAGGAGTGGCTGCTGTTCCGCAACTCGCAGTCGTTCGGTGTCGACGACGCCCAGTTCGGCAACGACGTCGGCTTCTACATCTTCGAGCTCCCGTTCCTGACGTTCCTGCTCGACTGGCTGTTCGCCGCGTTGATCATCGTGCTGCTGCTCACGATCGCCACCCACATCCTCAACGGTGGTGTGGTGTTCGTGGCGCCGGTGCCGGCGATCCGTTCGGCCACCAAGACCCACGTCGCCGTCCTCCTCGCCATCCTGGCCATCGCCAAGGCGGGCGACTACTGGCTCGACCGGTACGACCTCACCAACGACCAGACGGGCATCGTGCAGGGAGCCACGTACTCGGTGGTCAATGCGCAGCTGCCGGCGATCATGCTGCTCATCCTGATCGCGCTGCTCACGGCGGTGCTGTACTTCTCGGTGGCCCGCACCGGATCGTTCCGGCTCCCGATCATCGCGTCGGGCCTCTGGCTCGTGGTGTCCATCGTCGGCGGTCTGATCTACCCGGCCATCGTCCAGGGACTCATCGTCAACCCCAACCAGGAGTCGCGCGAGGCCGAGTTCATCGAGCGCAACGTCGAGGCCACACGTCAGGCATACGGCCTCGAGGAGGTCGAGGTCCGCGAGATCGACTTCGGCACGCTCACCGCCACCGAGGTCGAGTCCGACATCGAGGCGATCAACAACGTCCGCCTGCTCAACCCGGCCGACATGCGCAACCGGTTCATCTTCGACCGCGGTGACGAGCCCGGGCTCACCATCGACGACCTCGACGTCGACCGGTACGTGCTCCCCAACACTCCGAACGAGGACGTCGAGCAGACCTTGGTGGCGGCCCTCGAGCTCGACCTGAGCGGCGTCACCAACCGCACGTGGCAGGGCCTCCATCTCATCTCCACCCACGGCTGCGGCATCGTGGCCGCTCCGGCCAGCACCGTGCAGGCCAACGAGCGGCCCGCCTACAGCACGCCCGACGTCGAGCGTCCCGAGCTGTACTTCAGCCCGTCGATCGGCGGCTACGCCATCACCAACACCGATGTCCGCGAAGACGGGTGCGACAACATCGAAGACGGCGACGACGAGTACGAGGGCACCCTCGGCGTGCGGATGAACTCGTTCGCCCGGCGCGCCGCATTCGCCCTGGCGTTCCTCGAGTACAACATCATCGGGTCCGGCGACATCGACAACGACTCGCAGATGCTCTGGGTCCGCGGTGTCGAGGATCGGCTCGAGAAGCTGGCGCCGTTCCTGTCGTACGACGCCGACCCGTACCCCGTGGCCCTCGAGGACCGAGTCGTGTGGGTGGTCGACGCGTACACCACGACCAGCCGCTACCCCTACGCCGAGAGCATCGGCGACATCCAGCTGGGCAACACCGGGCTCTCCCGGGCCGACAACTACGTCCGCAACTCCGTCAAGGCGGTCGTCGACGCGTACACCGGCGACGTCACGCTCTACGTGATCGACGACGAGCCGATCATCCGTGCCTGGCGGTCGGCGTTCCCCGATCTCTTCACCGACTTCGACGAGATGCCCGAGGAGCTCCGCGACAACCTGCGCTACCCCGAGGACCTCTTCCGGGTGCAGACCGACCGCTACTCGAAGTACCGGATCGACCCCGCCGACTTCTTCCAGCGCACGGGCGCCTGGTCGGTGGCGCAGGCACCGGGACGAGTTCCGGGCGCCAACCGGGGCGGCGTCACGACGCAGGTGGTCGACACGTCGGCCGCGGCCAACGCCTTCGCCCGCGAGTCGAACGCGGAGCGCTTCTCGCCGTACTACACGATGTTCGACACGTCGATCGACCGCTCCGGCGAGGAGGAGTTCGTCATCTTCCGCCCGTTCGTCGAGTTCTCCACCGCCGATCAGCGAACCCAGCTCCAGGCGTACATGACGGCGTCGTCCGACCCCGAGACGTACGGCGAGCTCATCACGTGGATCGTGCAACCCGGTACCGACGACCAGCTTCCCGACGGTCCGCTCCGTGTGGCGTCCGAGGCCGAGTCGACGTCCGAGATCTCCGAACGCATCACGCTCGACAACCAGTCCGACGGTGGCACGTCGGTCGCGTTCGGCGACCTGCAGATCGTGCCGGTGGCCGACGGCCTGATCTACGTGCGGCCCTACTACGTCACGGTCGACCAGGAGTCGGCCGTCATCGACAACTCCACCGAGTTCCGTCGGGTCATCGTCACCTACCAGAGCCGCTCCGTGCTGTCGCCGACCATCGGCGGGGCGCTCCAGCGACTGTTCCCCGGCTTCGACGCCGAGGTGGGCGACCGCCTCGGACCCGTGGTCGACGACGAGGGTGAGGTCACCGATCCCGTCGACGGAGACCCACCGCCGGTCGACGATGGCGAGACGCGGGAACTCCCCGAGAACGCCGAGGCGATCCTGGTCGAGATCGACGTGGTGCTCGCCGAGGCCGACGCGGCACTGGCGAGCGGCGACCTGGGCACCTACCAGGACAAGGTCGACGAGGCCGCCGAGCTGCTCGACCTGGCGATCGACACGCTCGGACTCCTCCCCGAGGAGGTCACCACGTCGTCCGACGACGCGACCGAGACGGCCGACGCCGAGCCCACCGACGCGGACTCGACCGACGACGAGACGGCCGACGACGAGACGGCCGACGACGAGCCCGTCGAGACGGTCCCCGCCGACAACTGATGTGCCGTCGCGCCCGGGGCTCGACGGAACGATCGGACCCCGAACCGGCGGCCGAGGTGAGCGGCCCTATCGGCGTCGGAGTCGC
>JBCCTP010000224.1:0-7295 GCA_039198505.1 Actinomycetota bacterium
CGAGTTCGGACTGCTCGACGAGAACGGCAACCCGCCGCCCCCGTACGCCCGCCGCGGCGAGTCCCACGGCGCCTCCTTCACCGGCTGACCTGGGCAAACGCGGACACTGTCCGCTTCTGGCACGGGCGGAAACGGACAGTCCGAGACGCGCGTCACGGGCCGATTCGGCCGCGTGGAACGAGGGGATGCGGCCGTTAGCATGGCGTGCCGGTCTGGCGACAGGCCGTGATGGTGCTGTCTTCGGGCTGACCGTCAGTTCGAAGTCCGTCGATCGATCCGACCGGAGCGCTGCTGCGCCCCGCCGGGCCGGTCCCATTCACACGGTGAGGAGAAGCCCCTGCCCAAGCCAAAGGAAGATGCGATCGTCCTCGAGGGAAAGATCCTCGAGTCGTTGCCCAACGCCATGTTCAAGGTCGAACTCGACAACGGGCACGAAGTCCTCGCGCACATCTCCGGAAAGATGCGCATGCACTACATCCGCATTCTCCCCGGCGACAAGGTCCAGGTGGAGCTCACCCCGTACGACCTCACCCGAGGTCGCATCACCTACCGCTACAAGTGAGCGGTCGAACCGAGTAACGAGTCGAGAAGAGAGCAGATCATGAAGGTCCGTCCGAGCGTGAAGCCGATGTGCGACAACTGTCGCGTCATCCGCCGTCACCGCCGCATCATGGTGATCTGCACGAACCCGCGCCACAAGCAGCGCCAGGGCTGAACGAGCAGCTGAGCAGGAGCAACACGAGACATGGCACGAATCGCCGGCGTCGACATCCCCCGCGAGAAGCGGCTCGAGGTGTCGCTCACCTACATCTTCGGCATCGGACTGCCGACCGCACAGAAGATCGCCGACGAGCTCGGGCTCGACCGTGACACCAAGGTCAGCATGCTGACCGAGGACGAGGTCAACAAGATCCGGTCGTACGTCGACCAGAACCTCACCATCGAGGGTGACCTGCGCCGCGACGTGCAGGGCGACATCAAGCGCAAGATCGAGATCGGGTGCCTGCAGGGCGTCCGTCACCGCAAGGGCCTGCCCGTCCGCGGTCAGCGCACGCACACCAACGCCCGCACCCGCAAGGGCCCCAAGCGCACGGTGGCCAACAAGAAGAAGGCAGTTCGGAAGTAATCATGGCCAAGCAGACCGGAACCCGTCGCCCCCGCAAGCGCGACCGCAAGAACGTCACCAGCGGCGTCATCCACATCAAGTCGTCGTTCAACAACACGATCGTCTCGGTGACCGACCCCCAGGGCAACGTGATCGCGTGGGCCTCGTCCGGCGTCGCCGGCTACAAGGGCAGCCGCAAGTCGACCCCGTTCGCCGCGCAGCTCGCCGCCGAGAAGGCCGCCCGCGCCGCGCAGGAGCACGGTCTCCGTCGCGCCGAGGTCCAGGTCAAGGGACCGGGCTCGGGTCGCGACGCCGCCGTGCGCAGCATCCAGAACACCGGCATCGAGGTCGTGTCCATCAAGGACGTCACGCCCGTGCCGCACAACGGCTGCCGTCCGCCGAAGCGTCGGCGCGGCTGAGCAGGACAGAAGAAGAAGAGACGACGACATGGCTCGCTACACCGGACCCAAGGTCAAGATCAGCCGCCGGCTGACCACCAACATCTTCGAGAACGAGAAGGGCCGCAAGGCGCTCGACCGTCGGCCGTACCCGCCGGGTGCGCACGGCCGCACCCGCCGTCGCAACAGCGGCAGCGAGTACCTCGCCCAGATGCAGGAGAAGCAGAAGGCGAAGTACATCTACGGCGTCCTCGAGCGTCAGTTCAAGAAGACCTACGTCGAGGCGAACCGTCAGAACGGCCCCACTGGTGAGAACCTGCTCCGTCTGCTCGAGCAGCGCCTCGACAACGTGGCGTACCGCGCCGGCTGGGCGTCGACCCGCCCGCAGGCTCGCCAGTTCGTCAACCACGGGCTCATCCAGGTCAACGGCAAGCGCCTCGACATCCCGAGCTACACCGTCAAGAAGGGCGACGTCGTCTCGCTGTCGCCCAAGGCCCAGAAGATGATCGTGATCCAGCACAACATCGACACCCTCGACCGTCAGCTCGTCGGCTGGCTCGAGCAGGGTGACGGTGGCAAGCAGGTCACCATCCGCAGTCTCCCCGAGCGCGACCACATCGACGTCCCCGTCCGTGAGTCGCTGATCGTCGAGCTCTACTCGAAGTGATGCCCCGCCGGCGCGCCCCGTGCGCCGCCGGCCCGACGTCGTCCACTCCGCTCCCGTCTCGTCCCGTCCCGCGAAAGGTCCAGGCCCCGAATGCTCGTCATGCAGCGTCCCACCATCGAAGCCATCGGTGAGGAGACCGACAACCGTCAGCGCTTCGCCGTCGGCCCGCTCGAGCCGGGCTTCGGCCACACCCTCGGCAACTCGCTGCGCCGCACCCTCCTGTCGTCCATCCCGGGCGCGGCCATCACGACCGTTCGGTTCGACGAGGCGCTCCACGAGTTCGGCACCATCCAGGGTGTCGCCGAAGACGTCACCGACATCATCCTCAACCTGAAGGACGTCGTCGTCACGTGCGAGTCCGACGAAGCGGTCGTGGTGCGCCTCGACGTGCGCGGCCCCGCCGACGTCACCGCCGGTGACATCGAGGCCTCGGCCGACGTCGAGATCCTCAACAAGGACCTCCACATCGCCACCCTCAACACCAAGGGCCGCCTGGCCATCGACCTCACCGTCGAGCAGGGCCGCGGCTACCTGTCGAGCAACCGCGACGACGAGAACCGCACCATCGGCATCATCCCGGTCGACGCGCTGTTCTCCCCGGTCCGTCGGGTCTCGTTCAACGTCGAGCCCACCCGCGTCGAGCAGTCGACCAACTTCGATCGCCTCGTCATCGACGTCGAGACCGACGGCTCGGTCACGCCGGCCGACGCGCTCGCCTCGGCGGGGGCCACGCTCACCGCGCTCACCGAGCTGGTCGCCACCATGTCCGAGGAGCCGCAGGGTCTCGAGCTGGGCGAGGTCGTCGACGTCGCCGTGTCGTCGCCCGACCTCGAGCTCCCCATCGAGGACCTCGACCTGTCCGAGCGTCCGAACAACTGCCTCAAGCGGGCGCAGGTCAACACCGTCGGCGAGCTGCTGACGAAGACCGAGGACGACCTGCTCAACATCACCAACTTCGGCCAGAAGAGCCTCGACGAAGTGAAGGCCAAGCTCGACGAGCGCGGCCTGTCGCTGCGCGGCTGATCGCGCGCGACGTCCAGAAGGAGACACTCAGATGCCCACCCCACGTCGCTCCCGTCGATTCGGATCGTCCGCGTCGCACCAGCGCCTGATGATGGCCAACCTCGCCGCATCGCTGTTCGCCGCCGAGGCCATCCACACCACCGAAGCGAAGGCCAAGCACCTCCGTCCGATCGCCGAGAAGCTCATCACCAAGGCGAAGAAGGCCCAGGAAGAGGGACCGATGCAGGTCCACCGCATCCGTCAGATCCAGGGCTACCTCGGCGACCGCGAGATGACCTACAAGCTCGTGCACGACGTCGCTCCTCGGTACATGGAGCGCAACGGCGGCTACACCCGCATCCTGAAGCTCGGTACGCGCGAGGGCGACAACGCCCGGATGGCGCGCATCGAGCTCGTCTGATCGGCGTCCCGCTCGGCCCGCAGGCGACCACGTCGAGTCGGGTGTCGGTTCCGATGAATCGACTCCGCCAGGCCATCGATCTGTCGTCGTCCGGGGCCGCGGTCGTCGTCCCGATCACCGACTGCGAGTCGGACGCCGAGGTCGCTGCGCTGGCCGCGGCCGGTGCCGACTCGGTCGAGCTGCGCATCGATCGGTTCGCCGACGACTCGGCGACGAGCGTGATCGACCGTGCCCGTCGAGCCGGCGATCTCGCCGTGCTCGCCACCGTGCGGATCCCCGACGAAGGGGGTGAGTGGGGCCGGTCCGAGGTCGACCGCAGCGACCTGTTCCGTTCGATCCTCGGGCACGTCGACGCGATCGACGTCGAACTCGCAGCACTCGCCGTTGACGGACCGATGCGCCAGGTGGTGCGCGAGGCGAAAGCCGCCGGTGTGGCGGTCGTGGTCTCGGCCCACGACTTCGCCGGAACCCCGGGTGTCGACGAGCTGACCCGACTCCACGCGGACGCGATCGAGGCGGGGGCCGACATCGTCAAGCTCGCCACGACCGCCCACGATCGGGATGCTCTTCGACGTCTCGCCACGGTGCTCGTGGCGACCGACCATCCGTCGGCGTTCGTCGCGATGGGCGATCTCGGTCCGACGTCCCGCGTGTTCTTCCCAGCGCTCGGGTCGGTCCTCACGTACGCACACGGCGGCCGTCACCAGCTGCCCGGACAGCTCGACGTGGCCTCCACGGCGGAACTCCTCGATCGATTCGCGCCGCCGTCGTCGTGACCGCCGCACCCGCGATCGCCCGCCTCGTCGTCGCCTACGACGGCACCGACTTCCGCGGCGTCGCCGAGTCGACCGGCGTGCGCACGGTGATGGGAGAGCTGAAGCCCGCCATCGAACGGGTGACCCGGACCGGCGGCCTCGAACCGGTCCTCGCCGGACGGACCGACGCCGGCGTGCACGCGTGGGGGCAGGTGATCTCGGTGTCCCTCCCCGGCGATGTCGACCTCGACCGACTCGCCCACTCGCTCAACCGGATGTGCGGTCCGGAGGTCTCAGTCCGGTCGGCCGACTGGGCCGAACCGGGGTTCGACGCTCGCTTCTCGGCGACCTCGCGTTCGTATCGGTACGACGTGTGGAACGAGCCGGTCGCCCATCCCGCCCGGGCCCGGACCACGTGGCACGTCGTCGAACCGCTCGACGTCGCCGCGATGAACGAGGCGGCATCGTTCGTGCTCGGCGAGCACGACTTCTCGTCGTTCTGTCGACGTCCGAAGCCGGTGGCCGGAGCCGACGAGCCGTCGATGAGGCGGATCGTGACCGAGGCCCGGTGGTCGGACGTGTCGACCGAGGAGGGGCGCCTGGTCCGGTTCGAGATCTCGGCGTCGAGCTTCTGCCACCAGATGGTTCGTTCGCTCGTCGGCACGCTCGTCGACGTCGGTCGGGCGCGCATCGACCGTCACTCGATGGCGGACGTGCTCGCTGCCAGGGATCGCAATCGAGCGGGCCCCGTCGCTCCGCCGACCGGCCTCACGCTCTGGGCCGTCGGCTACGAGGGCGTGCGCTGGGACGCCGATCGGAGTCCGGACGCCCGCTGAGTCAGGCGTCGACGGCGTCGACGGGCTCGGCTGCGGTCGTGCGGGGATCCACGGCCGGTGGCGTCATCGGGATCCGTGGCAGCAGGTCGAAGACGTCGTCGGGGGATACGGCGGCCGAGAACAGCCAGCCCTGGAACGCTCGGCAGCCGAGCGACTCGAGTCGATCGAGCTGATACGGCTGCTCGACACCCTCGGCGACACAGCCGAGCTGGAGGCTCTCGCTGAGCCCGAGGATGGCGGTCGTCAGGTTCGTCGCAGCGGCGTCGATGTCGATGCCGGCCACGAAGCGACGGTCGATCTTCACGCCGTCGACCGGGAGTTCGAGCAGGTGCGACAGGCTCGAGTAGCCGGTGCCGAAGTCGTCGATCGAGATGTGCGTGCCCGACGTGCGCAGGGTGTGGAGGTTGTCGAGCGCCGCCTTGCCCGGCGCGAGGAGGTCGGTCTCGGTCAGCTCGACGACGATTTGGTTGGGGTCGGCGCCGAGCGCACGGCACCGTTCGAGGAACTGCCCGGCGAACGTCGCCTGGCCGATCACCTTGGGGTCGACGTTGACGTGGACCTCGATGTGGCCGTGTCCGGCGTCGGCGAGACGGCGGGAGAAGCGCAGCGACTGGTCGAGGACGACCTGGTCGATCGCTGTGGCGAGTCCGGCCATCTGCGCCAGCGGGAGGATGTGTCCGACACCGAGGACGCCGCGCATCGGGTGGACCCAGCGGACCAGCGCCTCGACGGCGGTGACCCGTCCGTCGTGCTCGACGATCGGCTGGTAGAAGGGCTGGATCTCGCCGCAGTCGAGGGCTCGGCGCAGCTCGTCGACCTGGCGCCGGCGTTCGCCGATCGACCCGTCGTTGCGTGCACCCGGCGCCTCGGGAACGGCGTTGCGCTTCACGCGCACCATCTCGGCGCTGGCGTTGGCCAGCAGCGAGTCGAGGCCGGTCGGACGCTCCTCGAACGCCGTGGCCGTGCGCAGTGCGATGTGGATGTCGACACCACCGACGTTCACGGGCTCGACGACACTGCGCCGGACGCGTTCGCGCACCATCTCGATGGCACCGTCGCTGGCCGACCGGAGCGCGACCACGAACTCGTCACCGCCGAACCGCGCGGCGACCAGACCGGGCCAGCGAATCTCGTCGATCCGCTCGGCGAGGGCGGTGAGGACCGCATCGCCGGCGGGCTCGCCGTAGAGCTCGTTGATGGACCGGAACTTGGCGATGTCGACGATCATCAGACCGAGACCACCGCCGTTGGCGATCAGGTCGCTCGCTTCGTCGAAGAATCCGTCTCGGTTCAGCAGGCCCGTCCGATTGTCGTGGTGCGCGAGGAAGTCGACTCGGCTCCTCGCGGCGGTGAGCGCTGCGGCGACCTGTCCGGACACGAGGTACCCGCGCAGGACGGGGTCGTCGCAGAGGTTCGTCACGGTGAACTCGACGGTGACCCACTCGTCACCGTGGGAGAAGCGCGCCTCGAGGGGAACCGATGCGTGGGGCGCCAGCTCGACCACAGCGCTGATGACCTGGCTGCGCTCCTCGGGGTGGAGGTAGCCGACGAACGGCGTGCCTTTGACGGCCTCCGGGTCGTGGCCGAAGTTCCGGGTCACGGCACCGTTGATGGCGCGGATGTTCCCGTCCGCGGCCACCAGCACGATCATCGTGCGCAGGTGGGCGATGACCGAACGCAGGAGTTCGTCGTCACCGCCATCGAGTTCGAGGCGATAGCGGCCGGCGGTCGACCGACCGATCAGCACGATGGCCGGTTCTCCGTCGACCTGGGTCGACATCGCTCGGAGCTCGACCTCGAGCCACGACGAATCGGAGCAGCGCACGCGGAGCGTCAGGAGTTCGCCGATCTTCTTCTCGACCACCGACTCCATGCGTCGGGCGGCGAGTTGGAGGTCGTCCTCGTGCACGAGGTCGAGGATCGAGGTGCCGAGGATCTCCTCGGAGGTCCACCCGCTGAGCTCGAGGGCCCGGTCGTTGGCGAATCGGCACCGACCTGCGGCGTCGAGGACGATGACGGGCTCGGGGAGCTGTTCGGCGGACGGAACGAGCTGACCGTCCAGCCCGGCATCGGGATCGTTCACGAACCTGTGATCGGCGAGTTCGGCGACA
>JBCCTP010000225.1:0-7290 GCA_039198505.1 Actinomycetota bacterium
AGTCCGCTCGAGTCCATGAACGACACCTCGGAGAAGTCGAGGACCACTCGCGCCGAGTCGTCGGAGGCGTCGACGGTGAGCGCCTGCTGCACCATCGGTGCGGAGTGGGCGTCGAGTTCGCCGGCCAGCGCGAAGCGCACGTCGTCGGAGTCCCCTGCATCGGATCGCGTGATCGTGAACTGGGCCGAGCTGTCCTCCATACCACCGATCATCGTAGGCATCCGGGTGATCGCTTTCACCTTTGTGATCGACTCTCTTGCGGCTGACCGGTCGCCGTGAATCGAGTCGGCGACACCGAGGCCGATCGCACCGGTGTGGAACGCTGACGACGTGGCTGATCTGTACGAGACCATGTCGACCCTGCGCGCGGTGCGCAAGCTGCGCACCGACCCCATCCCCGACGACGTGCTCGAGCGTGTCCTCCAGGCCGCGTGCTGGGCGCCGACGGGAGGGAACACCCAGCCCTGGCGGGTCGTCGTGGTGACCGACCCGGACGGGAAGGCGGCGCTGCAGCGGATCTACCAACCGGAGTGGCAGCAGTACTCCGAGGGGTTCCTCGCCATGCTGAGCGGTGCTCCCGAGGAGCAACGTCGGTCGTGGGAGCGAGTGGTCGCCGCCGGTGATCACCTGGCCGACCACCTGCACGAGACACCGGCGATCCTGATGTTCTGCGCCGATCCGTCGGCCATGGCGATCACCGATGCGAAGCTCGACCGCCCGAGCATGGTGGGAGGCGGGTCGGTCTATCCCGCGGTGCAGAACGTCATGCTGGCCTGTGTCGCAGAAGGCCTCGGATGCACGCTCACGACGCTGCACTGTCGGCGCGAGCCCGAGGTGCTCGAGGCGCTCGACATCCCCTCCGGCTGGGCGACCGTGGCGATGGTGCCGATCGGCTATCCCGTCGGCCGCGGTCACGGACCGATCACCCGACGGCCCCCTGCGGCGATGGCGTACCGCGATCGTTTCGGCACCGCCTGGGCCTGACCGGCGACGCCGGGTCGCCGCGTCGTGATTCCGGAGGTTTGATTCGTCGATTCTCGGGGTAACGACACGAACGTGAGTGATGAGTGCCGTGGCGAGAGGGGGTGACACGTGGTCCCACGACTCTCGATCGACACCGGTGACCTGACGACGGCATCGGTCTCGTTCACCGACGTCGACCTCGACACACGGATCCGTGTGGTCGAGGCGTTGGCCCGACAGCTCTGCGGTCGACTTCCCGTTCCCGTCGACGTCCTCGACTCGCTCGATCTCCCGTTGACCGATTCCGTGGTCGCCGTGCACGTAGAGTGCGGTCTTGACCGCGCCGAGATAGCGTGCGACGGTACGAGTCGGCTCTCGATCACCCTGATCGGGTCCCGCCCGATTCCCGATGTCTCCGAACTCTTCGATCCCCCCACACGTGAGCTGATCAACGTGTTCTTCGACCTGCGCACCGACGGACGGGCGCTGCAGCTCGTCGGAGACCTTCGATGACCCGGGCCCGGCCACACGACGACTCGAGTGGCGGCCGGGCACCAGCGCGAGACGCCCCCGGCCAGACGGTCATCGACCCGGCCGACGATCCGGCCGATCACCGCGACGACTCGATCGCCTCGGCCGAGGCGCTCTACTCCGCACACATCGAGCTCGCCCTGCGTCTCGCCCGGCGCTACTCCTACAGCGGCCAGCTCGACGACGACATGGCGCAGGTCGCACGGATCGCGCTGTGGCTCGCCGCCGAGCGCTACGAATCCGACCGCGGCGTCTTCGTGCGCTTCGCCGCCGTCACCATCGTGGGCGAGCTGAAGAAGCACCTCCGGTCGAACGGATGGGCCGTCCATGTCCCGCGCGGACTCCAGGAGGACGCCCTCACCGTGGGTCGGACCATCGACCGGCTCAGCGGCGAGCTGGGTCGTGCACCGACGCCTCGTGAGGTGGCTCACGCGACGGGCTTCGCGGTCGAACGGGTCGTCGATGCGCTCGAGGTGCGGACGGCTCGGTACTCGTCCGACGACAGCGAGCTCGAGCACCGTCCGGCTCGCGAGGAGTCGATGGTCGACTCGATCGAGCTGCGACGTGCGCTCACCGCGATGAGCGACGACGATCAGCGACTCATCGCGATGCGGTTCGTCGACGGCCTCACGCAGTCCGAGATCGCGGCCCGGGTCGGTGTCTCGCAGACCCAGGTGCACCGGCGTCTCGTACGAGCGATCTCCGAGCTGCGTCAGTACTTCGATCCGGAGATCGCCTGATGGTCGCCGAGCCGGGGTCTGCGGTGCTCGGCGAGATCGCGCTCGACGTCCCGAGTTCGTCCGAGTCGCTGTCGTTGGTCCGCTCCGTGGTTCGCCGTGTGGTCGACTTCGACACCTTCGACGAGCAGAGCGGCTTCCTGGTGGCGGTGGGCGAGGTGTTCACCAACGCCGTCGCAGCTCAGCGTCGCGCCCCGGTTCGTGAACCGATTCGTGTCGTGATCTCGCTGGGCGTCGACCGCTGCATCCGGATCGAGGATCAGGGCAACGGCTTCCCCGGTGTGGGCGACGAGCCGATGGCTCCGCCGGAGCCGGTGGCGATGGGTCGCGGGCTCCTGATCGCTCGGGCGTTCGTGCCCGACCTGACGATCGTGTCGTCCACGGCGGGAACCTCGGTCACCCTTCCGATTCGATCGAGCTGAGCTGCGGGCCGGATCGTCCGGCCGGTCGTCGGGATCGTCTCGCTACCTCGTGGCCTCGGCGATGGCCGGCCGGAACCGGAGCGGGAGCCGCTTCATCGGTCGGAGGAAGAAGCTGTACTCGTGGATCGGGCCGTCGAGTGGCTCGGCGAGCTCGATTTCGTCGAGCCGTGCGAGCAGCGCGGTGAAGGCCTGGCGGAGCTCGGCCCGAGCGAGAGCAGCGCCGATGCAGAAGTGGTTGCCGACGCCGAAGGCCACGTGTTGTCGGACATCGTCGCGGGTGATGTCGAACTCGGCCGGGCGGTCGAACACGTCGGGATCGCGGTTGGCGGCAGCGAAACGAACGTGGACGGACGCTCCTTCGGGAACGGTGACGTCGCCGACGGTGGCCGGGCACGTCGTCGACCGCCACAGGCCGTGCACCGGGCTGTCGTAGCGAAGCGCTTCCTCGACGAATCCGTCGACGAGCGCGGGGTCGTCGCGCAGCATCTGCATCTGGTCGGGATGCCGGATCAGCAGGAGCATCGCCGTGGCCAGGGCGGAGGTCGTCGTCTCGAAGCCGCCGGTGACCAGCTGGTGCATGAGGTCCTGCAGTTCCTCGTCGCTGAGCGGTTCGTCGTCGGTCCCGTGCGCGTGGACGATCGCCGAGATCAGGTCATCGGTCGGCTCGCGGCGCCGTGCCTCGAACTCCCGAGCGAGGTGGTGTTGGGCGTCGAGTTCGATCTCGGCCTGCTCGCGCGCTTCGTCCGGGGTGAGCGGTCGCTGGGCCATCGCCAGCATCGCGTCGGCCCACCGTTTGAACAGCTCGAGCTGGTCCGACGGCAGGCCGAGTTGCTCGGCGATGACGATGCCGGGCAGCGGGAGCGCGAACTCGGACACGAACTCGCATTCACCTCGGTCGATGAACCCATCGATCAGGTCGTGGATGATCTCGTCGATCCGGGGAGACAGGTCCATCACGCGACGAGGCGTGAAGACCCGGCCGAGGAGGCGCCGGTAGTGGGTGTGGACCGGCGGATCGGTGCGCTGGAGTGTCCGCGCTCGCACCCATCCGCGTTCGGCGAACACCTCGTGCTGTGCCCGAGCCGCGGCGACGACCGAGGGCGCCGGCATCGCCGGTGCGCTCGAGAACGTGGACGTGTCGGTGAGGACCGCGCGCAGGTCGGCGTGACGCGTGACGACGTACTGCCCGTTCTCCGGCAGCTGGTGGACGGGGCAGTGCGTGCGGAGTTCGTCGTAGACGTCGAACGGATCGTCGAGGACGTCGGGGTCGAAGAGACTCGGGTACTCCTGGGTCATGGTGCTTCCCTCGTGCTTCTCGGGTGATGGCCTGACGTCGAGTCTGTTCGTGGCGACGGGGCCGCCACGAGCTGAACGTCGCCACGTCGCCACCGCCTGGCTCCGGGATCGTCACTCGTTCGGGTGATAGCGTCGCCGACGGCCGGATGTCAGCGCTGACGTACGGACCGGAGGTGGGACATGAGAAGTCGGCCCGGATGGGTGGCGTCGTGAAGCAGGTCATCACGGCGATGGCGCGCAGCTTTCGCGACGTGCGGCGCTTTCGGAGCGATCTCGCGGCGGTGCTCGAGAAGCGAGGTGTGGGCGAGACGGTTTCGATCGACGTCCAACTCGTCGCGAGCGAGCTGGTGACGTACGGGCTGGTCCACGCGTCGGCACCGGTCGTGTCGGTGCGGGCGATCGTCCACGACGACCGCGTCGAGCTGCTGATCCAGCACTCCGAGCTCGCCGACGTCGATCGACAGGGGACGTCGAGTGCGTGGTTCGACGCTGCTCGCTCCACGAGCATCGTGCAGCGCATCGGGAGCGACGTCGTCTCCGACAGCGATCGAGGGATGCGGACCACGACCGTCGTCGTCGAACGCGCGGCGACGACGCGACTCCGGCGCGAGCAGCGCGCCGGCCCCGGTTCGACGCCACCCCTGTCGAAGTGGACTGGCGTCGAACGTCGCCGTTCGCCCTGAGGCCGGACCGGGGTTCGCGACCGGACGACGCTGTGGCAGGCGCACGACGTCAGATTTCCGTCAAGTCGCGGCTCGGCGGCGTCGATGAACGTGTATGGCTGCGGAGCTCCGGATCGAGGTCACGACTGCGGCGGATCTCGATCGCCTCCGCGGCGAGCTCGACCGACTGCTCGCCTCGGCCTGCGTCGACCGCAGCACTGTCGTCGACGTCCACGTCGCAGCGCGAGAGCTCGCGATGTTCGGCCTGACGCGCGAAAGCGCCCAGTCGGTCGACGTCGCCGTCTCGACGGCCGACGGTGAGGTGACGCTGGTCGTCGAACACGAGGGCGCGGTCGTCGGATCACCCGCTCGGGCGGGCGCGTCGCCACTCGTCCACGGCGGTGGCCGGGGTGCTCCCGTCTTCGGGTCGGTCACCTCCCACCGCGGATACGTGCACCTCGGCGCACGGCGCGGCACCGCACTCGTCTTCGCGGCGTCGGCACAGTCGGCGCTTGTCGCCTCCTGATCACAGCCCGTCCTTCGCTCGGCCCGTCCTGACGAGATCGACTCGGCGCGGCCGTCTGTTCGTTCGTCGGGTGTGCGACGATCACGCGATGAGTGAGGGAACTCGGATCGAGGGCGGCGTCGGGGTCATCACCGGAGGAGCGAGCGGGATCGGACTGGCGACCGCCACGGCGCTCGCTCGGGCCGGGATGAACCTGGTGCTCGCCGACATCGGTGAGGACGACCTCGTCGCTGCGGAGGACACGGTCCGGGCTGCGGGAGTCCAGTGCGAGACGATGCGGACCGACGTGTCGGACATCGACCAGGTGACGGCGCTCGCCGACCGGGCGTACGACCGTTTCGACCGCGTCGACTTCCTCTTCAACAACGCCGGCGTCTACGTGAGCGGGCCGATCGCGGAGATGACGCACGCCGACTGGCGATGGACGATCGACGTCGATCTCTGGGGACCGATCCACGGCGTCGAGGCGTTCCTACCCCGCATGATCGAGCAGGGCGGACCGTCGCACATCGCGAACACGTCGTCGTTCGCCGGCATGACGGCGAACCGCGATCTCGGCGCGTACTGCGTGGCGAAGTACGGCGTCGTCGCACTCTCGGAGGTGCTGGCGAAGGAGGCCCGTGACCACGACATCGGGGTGTCGGTGCTCTGCCCGATGCGGCTGGCGACGGCGATCGACAGCTCGGCGCGTCACCGCCAGGACGCGTACGGCGGACCGCTCGACGAGCCGGAGATCGACGTCGACGAGGAGCAGATGGCGGGCCGGACCCTCGATGCCGACGCGGCCGCCGACCTCGTGGTCGATTCGATCCGGACTCGAGAGCTGTACCTGTTCACGCACGAGGAGAGCCGGCGTTTCATCAGACGACGGTTCGAACGGATCGACGCGGCGTTCGACGCGGCGCCCGGCGACGGCGTCGGTTCCGGCTGAGCGAGGGGACGAGGTCAGGTCGCCCGCGTGTGGCGATCGACGAACTCGTCGGTGAGTCGACGCGCGCGATCACGTGAGACGGTGCGTCCCATCACGACGTGCTCGAGGACGAGTGGACCGGTCAGTTCGATGACCAGTTCGTCCGGGTCGCCGTCGACGAGGCCGTCCTCGACAGCGGTTCCGATCACGTGCCGGAACGGCGAGAGGATCCCGTCGATGAACGACTCGGCCGTGGACGCGACCCGCTCGGAGTGGCGTCCGTACTCGATACAGGCGGCGAAGAACGCTCGAGCCGGCTTGTGCTCGAACCGATCGAGGAGCAGACCGACCGCGGTGTGCAGATCGGTGCGAAGGTCGCCGTCGTACGTGAGGTGACCGGGCTGTTCGGTGGCTCGACCCAGCATGATCTCGATGAGGTCGGCCGGCTCGGGCCAGTTCCGGTAGATGGTCGCTCGGGCGACGCCGGTTTCCTTGTGCAGACGGGTCGGCGTCAGTGCCGCTCCTCCCTCCGAGAGGAACAACCGCAGCGCGGCGGGGAGCAGCTTGGCCAGCGTGTCGTCGTGCGGACCCGGTGGTCGACCGACGCGAGGGGCGGGAGCGCTCACGAGACGAATCGTATCGTTCCTAGTTGACGAGACGTTCTGTCGTGGATATATTGATTGATGAAACGAAACGTCTCATCAATCGATCCGCCAGGAGGTCCGTCATGTCACTCACCAGCACCGAACGCGCCAACGTCGACCGGATGTTCGCCGCCATGGACGGCATCCTCGTCGACCACGACGAAGGCTCGGTCGATCGGCATTTCAGCACCCACTTCGTGCAGCACAACCCGTGGGCCCTCGACGGTGCCGCCCACGTGAAGGAGATGTGCGAGTACCAGTTCCCACTCGTGTCGAAGCGGTGGGTGGCCCAGGGCGACCTCGCCGGCTACCACGGCTACTACGGCACGCCGAACCCGCTCGGGGAGACGCCGCTGGTGTGCTTCGACCTGTGGAGGGTGCGAGGCGACAAGATCGTCGAACACTGGGACGCGCTCATGCCGGTTCCCGACGAGGCGACCGCCGAGGCGCTCACCGCTGGCGGGGGAGACGGGGGCGCCGACGCATCCGACGAGCAGCTCGCTCTCCACGCCGCCGAGGCACGCCGGTTCCTCGAGGTCGGTGTCCGCAATGGCGACCTGGCCGTCGCCGCCGAACTGCTCACCGACGGCTTCCGCTTC
>JBCCTP010000226.1:0-7279 GCA_039198505.1 Actinomycetota bacterium
CCCTCCTTTCTCTCCCCACTCTCTCTCCCCCCCCCCCCCGGCGGGGGGCCCCCCCCCCCCCCCCCCCCCCCGCGGGGGGGGGGGCGGGGGCGCGGCCCCCCCCCCCCCCCCGACGCTCAGTCGGCGATCATGCGGGCCATGGTGTCGTGGTAGTGGGCGAGCTTGCACTCGCGCGACGACAAGATGTGCTCCCGATACGCGCTCGAACGCTTGGTCCGGGCGAGCTGCTCGTAGATCGAGATGTCCTCGCCGACCACTCGCTTCAGACCAGCCCAGTGCTTCTCCATCTTGTCGAAGTACCGCGCGTACTCGGGATCGTTCCGGTCGCCGGGGTACACGATCTGCCAGCACAGGAACCGGGTCCGGTCGACGTCGATCGGGATCGGGTGGAACACCTGGATGTGCTCGGGATTGCAGTTGAACACCGTGTTGGGGAACACCACGTAGTGGCAGATCGCGTGGCGGTGGTGGTCCCAGTTCTCCGCCAACTCGTCGAGCTGGTCGTGGCGGGGAACGAAGCACATGTAGTTGCGTTCGTTGACCATCCAGAAGCTCGTGTCGCGAGCCGCCTTCACCCAGTCCGGGGACACACCGTGCAGTTCCGCGGTGTGGTAGATCTCGTTGAACCCGTCGACGACGGCTTTGTAGCTCACGGGCACGTCCCACTCGAGCACGTCGTGGAGGACCATGTCCTCCATCCGGAACTGCCCGAGGTCGGTCATGATGTCGTCACCGATCCAGCTCGCGAGCGACGGCGCGTCGTCGGGACCGAGCAGGTTGACCCACACCCAGCCGCCCCACTCGTCGACGGCGACCTCCGGGCTGCGCAGCCCCGCGAGGTGCTCGGGGTCGAAGTCCATCCGCTCGGGCACCGCGACCACTCGGCCCGTCAGGTCGTACTTCCAACCGTGGTACGGACAGGTGAAGCGCTTGGCCCCGCAGCCGGTCTGCTCGGTCACGATGGCCGGGCCACGATGCTGGCAGACGTTGTGGAACGCCGACAGCGACCCGTCGGGCTGGCGGACCACCACCACCGTCTCGCCGTGACTCTCGACGGTGAGCCAGTCGCCGGTGTCGGAGACCTGCTCGCTCCGACCGCCGAGGATCCAGCTCCGGTTGAGGACCCGTTCGCGTTCGAGTTCGAACTGGATCGGATCGGTGTAGGGGTTGCGGCTCATCTTCGACGGCCCGTGGTCGGGGACGTTGTCGATCGACGGTCCGAGACGAACCGGAACATCGCCGCGTGTGGGGACGTGCACCATGCGCCGATCGTACGAATCGCTCGCCGTCACCGCCGATCCGAAGCCGGCGACGAGCCGTCGATACGGTCCGGTCGATGCGGCACACGGTCAACCTCCTGCACGCCGCCGACGATCCGGTCGAGTGGGCCCGGCGCCGAGAGGACGAGGGGTGGGACGCCATCTCGGTCGCCGACCACGTGTTCACCGGCACCCACCAGTACCCGCACGTGTGGGTCTCCGCGACGGCCATGGCCATGGCCACGTCGCGGATCCGGATCTCGACGGCGTTCGTCAACAACCTCTTCCGGGGTCCGGTCGAGGTGGCGCACGCAGCGCTCCAGCTCTCGGTGGTCAGCGGTGGACGTTTCGAGCTCGGACTCGGCGCGGGCTGGGCCTCCGACGAGGTGACGGGTTCGGGCCTCCGCTATCCCGACCCACCGGAGCGAGCCGGACGGTTCGCCGAGTCGGCGGCGATCGTCCGATCACTCCTCCACGACGGTTCGTGCCGCTTCCGCGGCGAGTACTACGAGATCGACGTGCCCGCGATCGGACCGCGCCCCGACACGCCGCCTCCACTGATCGCGGCCGTCGGTGGGCCGCGCACGATTCGCGAGGTCACTCCGCACGTCGATCGCATCGAGCTGAAGGCCCAGAGCGCCGCGACGAAGGGTGGCGCGCTCGACGTCGCGAAGATGGCCACCGTGACCGACGATCACCTGCTCGATCTCATCGAACGCGTGAGAGCGGTCCGCCCCGACGTGGAGTTGTCGTTGTTCGTCCTCGTCGGCGCCGGAGACGATCCGCGCACCGTCGCCATGCGCGACGCGATGACCTCCGGCGGCGGGCTGTTCCAACGGTTCTTCGGGGCGCCGGAGCACGTCGCCGAAGGTCTCGCCTGGCTCGAGACCATCGGCATCACACGGGCATCGCTGTCGGCGGTCAGTCCCGACACGATCGAGAAGCTGGCGCCCCATGCCGTCTGATCCCGACGCTGCGACCCACGATCCCCGCCTCGACGTCGCCCAGACCGTCTACGAGTTCGCCTCCGGCATCGACGGTCGTGACTGGGAGCGGTACCGAGAGATCTTCGTGCCGCCGCCCGCCACGATCCGCTTCGACTACGAGTCGTACCACGGGCGGCCGGCGACCGACGTCGACGTCGACGGCTGGATCGGAGGTGTCCGTCAGTTGTTCGACCACCTCGACGCCACGCAACACACGATGTCGAACCCGATCGTCGAGATCGAGCACCACGCCCCGAGTGGCCGATCGACCGCTCGCTGCCGGGTGTACATGCAGGCCGCCCACTTCCTCTGGCGGGACGACCTCGCCGAGCGGACCGGCAGTTCCGACCCGGAGTTCACGATCGGTGGCTTCTACGACGACGAGCTCATCGCCGATCCCGAGGGGCCGTACGGCTGGCGCATCCGATCGGTCCGGCTCACCGTCTGGTGGCGACGCGGCAACGAGGCGATCATGTCGCTCGCCCGCTCCGGCGCGGGCGGGTAACCCGTCGGAGACCGGGCGGGACGACGGCCTACCGTCGCGACATGACCCGACCCACGGCAGCGACCGACTCGACGCTCGCCGTCGACGGGTGGATCACACTGGACGACGCCCTGACGCCCGCCGAGGTCGCTTCCACGCTCGGGCGGTGCGAGGAGTTGCTCGCCCTTCCACCGGCGGAACGCTTCGCGGGGGACAAGCCGGCGGCGGGCACTCGGCATCTGTTCGGCCTCGACACGAGATCTGGCGACGTGGCCAGACTGCTCGCGTCGTCGGCGATCGTCGACGCCGTTCGCCAGATCGTCGGGCCGGACGCTCGACTCGATCAGGCCTCGTTCCGCTGCCCCCAACCGGGCTTCGGCGCGCAGAAGCTGCACGCCGATGACGCCCCCAAACTCGACGACGATCCGTCGAGGGTCGCGACGGCGATCGTGGCGCTGGTCGAGTTCACCGACACGAACGGAGCGACGAGAGTCGTGCCCGGCAGCCATCGACGACCCGACCTGCAGCGACGGTCGGGCTCGCTCGACTCACACCCCGACGAGATGGCGCTCACCGGTCCGGCGGGGACGGCGTTCGTCTTCGACGGGCATCTCCTGCACTCGGGCACGATCAATCGGTCGGACGCCGATCGGCCCGCGCTGCAGATCACCTGGAGGAGACGATGAACGATCCGAGAGGAACGTCCTGGAGCCGATTCGCCGAGGAGGCACCCGAGTTCGCGCAGCGGGTCGAGGCGCGGCTGAACGCCAACCTCCACCACGTTCTCGCCACGATCCGTCCGTCGGGTGCACCGCGGCTCAACGGCAGCGAGGTCCATGTCGCGAACGGTGAGGTGACGCTCGGAATGATGACGGGTTCGCACAAACTGGCCGACGTGCGTCGGGACGCCCGGATCGAGATCCACACCGCGCCGCTCGAGGACGATCTCGCGAACGGCGACGCGAAGCTGTGGGGCCGGCTGATCTCGACCGGAGCGGTGGTGGGCGACGACGACGCCGACGGAGGTGCACCCGAGGGCACCATGTTCCGGCTCGAGCTCTCCGGCGTCAGCCTGGTGCGGGTCGAAGGCGATGAGCTCGTCCTGTCGACGTGGGCGCCCGACGTCGGCGAGCGCGAGATCCGCCGCCGCTGACCGTCCCCGACGCCAACCCTGCGGTCAGCCGTTCACGTCAGGCTCGCGGAACGCCGATCGGCCAGCCGTCGACGACCTGGTCGAGGAACTCGCTCATCCCGATCCCCCGTTTGCCGTCGCACTCGAAGCGGGTCATCGCCTCGGTGATCCGGGTGACGAGCTGGTCGCCGTCGGGCGTGGTCCGACGGTTGCGGAGCGGGATCATCGACAGCACCTCGCCGGTGATCTCGTACTCGCGATCAGCGGTGCGGGCCACACAGCGCATCGTGGTCTGCTCCCCCTTGTCGTCCCACACCGCATCGACGTCGCAGTCGACGATCTGGTGGTATTCGTCACCGACGAGCACCATCCCGCTCCGGCGCGGTTCTTGACCCTCGCCCCGGTCGATGACCGAGAGCATCATGGCGAAGTCCTCGTCGAACACCATCGGAAGCCACCGGTACCAGGTGAGCGCCTGCCAGAACCGCGGCCCCCACGACTTGTCGCGGAGTCCGAGACCGTCGATCTCCATCACCGTCGCACCGGGTCCACCGGCGACGCCGTCCGGCTCGCCGACCGTGATCGTGCCGGTGACCGAGCAGTGCTGTTCGTAGTGCGCCTTGGCGAAGCTCTTCTCGGGATCCATCTCGATCTCGCGGCCGTCGGCGTACTGCGGCTTGCCGCCGTACATCGGTGACACACCCCGATAGTCGAGCTCCACCGACGCCGCGACGAACGGGTTGTCGCGGAACGCCTGACGAGGGTTCGCCATGTCGCCCGGCTCGTCGAGCAGGCACACCTTCCCCTCGTACGTGACCCGCAGGTGCTCGAATGGTTCGACGACGTCGATGCGCAGACCACCCGCCGCCATCTCGGCATTCGTCTCGATCGCCGGCCGGTCGAACATGAACCCGACCCGACCATCGGGCAGATAGATGCACACCGACATCTCGGCATACCCCTCGTTCACCCGGTTGCCGAGCCGGAACCACCCGCCGGCCTCCAACCCCAGGTCGAACGCGTTGAGGTACATCGACTCGTTGTAGTTCGACGCCTCGTCGGGCTCGTGGGGGTACTCGTCCTCGGGTTCGAGGACGGTCACGATCCGATTCGGGTCGTCGGCAGCGGTACCGGAGTCGTCGGTCTGGGTCATGGGAACTCCTTCAGCGGGGTCGCGGTCGCTCGGTCAGCTGAGCTCGTCGAGGACCACTCGGCGCAGCAGCTTGCCGGTGTCGGTGTGGGGCAGTTCGTCGCGGAACACGACCTCGTCGGGGGTCTTCGAGCCGCGCAGCTCCGAGCGCACGGCGTCCTGCAGGACCGAACCGTCGAGGTAGGCGCCGTCCCGAGGCACGACGGCGGCGACGATGCGCTGGCCCCACTCGTCGTCGGGCACACCGACCACGCAGGCGTCGGCCACGCCGTCGTACGCCAGGAGGACCTCCTCGATCTCGGCCGGTGCGATGTTCTCGCCTCCACGGATGATCGTGTCGTCGGCGCGCCCCTCGATGAACAGGTATCCCTCGTCGTCGACCGAGCCGCGGTCGCGGGTGCAGAACCATCCGTCGCCGTCGAGCAGGCTGCCCGATGCGTACTCACCGGAGATCTGCTCGCCGCGGAGGAAGATCATCCCGGTCTCGCCGGCGGGAAGTGGCGCGCCCAGGTCGTCGCGGATCTCGATCTCGACCATCGGCAACACCTGGCCGGCCGACGACAGACGCCGTTGCGCCGCGTGATCGTCGGACTCGATGGCCGCCCGGTGGTCGTCGGGTCCGAGGACGGCGATCGTCGACGCGGTCTCGGTGAGCCCGTAGGCGTTGACGAATCCCACGTCGGGAAGCAGTCGGAGCGCCTCGCGGAGCACACGATCGGAGACCTTGGCCCCGCCGTACGAGAGCGATCGCAACGTCGGACCATCTGCCGGGGCTCCGCCGAGCGCATCGACGATCCGCGTCAGCATCGTCGGCACGACCATGGCATTGGTGACACCTTCGCCGCGTACGCGCTCGAGCCAGACGCCCGGATCGAACGCTCGCAGGTACACGAGGCGCCGCCCGGCGAAGAGGTTCGACAGCATGTTCGCCACGCCGGCCACGTGGTAGGGAGGGACCGACACCAGCACGGCCTCGTCCTCGCCGGCCCCGGCGAACTCGACGGAGCCGAGCAGGTACGCCATGAGGTGTCGGTGACGGAGCAGGGCGGCCTTCGGCTCCGACGTGGTGCCGCTCGTGTACAACACGATGGCGACCTCGTCGTCGTCGAACGGCGGGTCGACCGGATCGGGCGCGTCGCCGGCGGTGAGCCCTGCGAGCCACTCGTCGAGGAGGACGACCTCGCCGCCGTCGGTGGCCGACACGCGGCCGGCGGTCGCCTCGTCGGCGATGACCAACGCTCCCGGCTGACGGTCGATCAGACCCTGCAGACGATCGTCGTCGAGCCGATAGTTGACCGGCACGAACGGAACGCCCGCCCACGCAGCCGAGAACAACACGACCGGGAGCTGCGGGTGGTTCTCGCCGGCGTACACCACCGCCGGCCACCGTCCCGACAGGACCGCGCCGCCCCGCCGGACCATCGCACCGAACGTCTCGCCGTTCAGCCGACCGTCGGCGTCACCGAGCAGCGTCCGGTCCCCGAACCCCGACTCGACCATCTCCACCATCGACGACAGATGCATCCGACGGAACGTAGTGACGCTCCCCGACCGGCGCCGAGCCGCGGGACGTCGTTTGGTGCCGGACCCCGAACGACGTGGCCCTACGGTGAGCGCATGTCGATCGACTACGCCGAACGGTTCCCGAGCTTCCGCTACGAACACCCCGCCGACGGCGTGTTGCGCATCGTGTTCGACGCACCCGGGTTGAATTCGGTCGGGCCTGACGGCCACCGCGAGATCGCCGACATCTGGACCGTCGTCGACCGCGATCCCGACGTCCGGGTGGCGATCCTGCAGGGCGCCGGAAAGGGCTTCTCGTCGGGCGGGAGCTTCGAGCTCATCGACGGGATCATCTCCGACTACGAGATCCGCACCCGGGTCCTCCGCGAAGCCCGCGACCTGGTGTGGAACGTCATCAACTGCTCGAAGCCGATCGTGTCCGCGATCCACGGACCGGCCGTGGGCGCCGGCTTGGTGGCGGGCATGCTGGCCGACGTCTCGATCGTCGGCCGCAACGCCAAGATCATCGACGGCCACACGCGTCTCGGGGTCGCCGCCGGCGCCCACGCCGCCATCTGCTGGCCGCTCCTGGCCGGCATGGCGAAGTCGAAGTACTACCTGCTCACCTGCGACACGCTCACCGGCGAGGAGGCCGAGCGGATCGGCCTCGTCTCACTGTGTGTCGACGACGACCAGGTCCACGACCGGGCCCTCGAGGTGGCGACCCAGCTCGCCGGCATGGCCCAGTCGGCGGTCCGCTGGACC
>JBCCTP010000227.1:0-7254 GCA_039198505.1 Actinomycetota bacterium
CAAGTTGAAGGACTGTCAGTCGGGCAACGCCGACGAGGCCGAGCTGTTCATCGTCGAGGGCGACTCGGCGGGTGGAACGGCGGTCGACGCCCGTGATCCGCAGACGCAGGCGATCCTGCCCATCCGGGGCAAGATCCTCAACGTCGAGCGGGCCCGCATCGACAAGATGCTGAAGAACAACGAGATCCAGGCCCTCATCACCGCCATCGGCGCCGGCGTCGGCGACGAGTTCGAGGTCGAGAAGGCCCGCTACCACAAGGTCATCGTGCTGGCCGACGCCGACGTCGACGGCAGCCACATCCGCACCTTGCTGCTCACGTTCTTCTTCCGCCAGATGCGCGAGATGGTCGAGGCGGGCTACGTCTACATCGCCCAGCCGCCGCTCTACTCCACCGAGGTCGGCAAGGAGAAGATCTACCTCAAGGACGACGTCGCCAAGGCGGCGTTCCTCGAGGAGCGGCCCAACCACAAGAAGAACTTCGCCCGGCTGAAGGGCCTCGGGGAGATGGACTGGCAGGAGCTCCGCGAGACCACGATGGATCCGGCCACCCGCACGCTGCTGCAGGTCACGGTCGAGGAGGCGGCGCTCGCCGACGAGGTCATGAGCGTGCTCATGGGCGACGACGTCGCCAGCCGTCGCGAGTTCATCACCACCAACGCACGCGATGTGCAGAACCTCGATTTCTGATCTTGTCCCACCCACCCACCCGGAACGCTCCAAGCACGACTGCGTCGTGCGTCGCTCACTGAGCCTGCGGCGCACCGCTCAGACGAAACCAAGGGATCACCTCGATGTCCGACACGACCGACGACACCACTCCGCCCGACGATCCGATCCAGCCGCGGCCGCTCCACGACGAGATGGAGACGTCGTTCCTCGAGTACGCGATGTCCGTCATCATGTCGCGGGCTCTCCCCGACGTGCGCGACGGCCTCAAGCCGGTGCACCGCCGGATCATCTGGGACATGGAGGAGCAGGGGTTCCGCCCCGATCGCCCCCACGTCAAGTGCGCCCGCGTCTCGGGCGACACCATGGCCCGCTTCCACCCGCACGGCGACTCGGCCATCTACGACGCCCTCGTCCGCATGGCCCAGCCGTTCTCGCTGCGCCATCCGCTCATCGACTTCCACGGCAACTACGGCTCACCCGACTTCGGTCCGGCCGCCTCTCGCTACACCGAGTGCCGCCTCGACCCGTTGGCGATGCAGCTCCTCGCGGATATCGACGAGGACACCGTCGACATGGCGCCGAACTACGACGGCACCACCGATGAGCCGACCGTCCTGCCGGCGCGGTTCCCCAATCTGCTCGTCAACGGCTCCGAGGGCATCGCCGTCGGCATGGCCACGCGTATCCCGCCGCACAACCTCGGCGAGGTCATCGACGCGGTGGTCCACCTCATCGACCACCCCGAGGCCACGCCCGACGACCTCATGGAGTTCGTGAAGGGCCCCGACTTCCCCACGGGCGCCTCCATCCTCGGCCGGGCCGGGATCATCGACGCCTACCGCACGGGCCGCGGCTCGGTGAAGATGCGTGCGACCGCAGCCATCGAGGAGACGAAGAACAACCGCTTCCAGATCGTCGTCACCGAGCTGCCGTACCAGACGAGCTGCTCGTCGATCGCGGGCCGCATCCAGGAGCTCGTCGACTCGGGTGATCTCGACGGCATCGCCGACGTCAACGACAACTCGTCGGGCGGCGACACCCAGCTCATCATCACCCTGAAGCGCGATGGCAACCCCAACGTCGTCCTCAACAACCTGTTCAAGCTGACCCAGCTGCAGTCGACGTACTCGATCAACATGGTCGCCCTGGTCGACGGTGTGCCCCGGCAGGTCAACCTGCGCGACGCGTTGGTCGCCTACGTCAAGCACCAGGTCGAGGTCATCACCCGCCGGTCCGAGTTCCGCCTCGACAAGGCACAGCGCCGGGAGCACATCCTCGAGGGCCGTATCAAGGCGCTCGACGTCATCGACGAGATCATCGCCCTCATCCGGGCGTCCGACGACGTCGCGGCCGCGCGCGAGGGGCTCATGGCCGAGCCGTTCGAGTTCACCGAGATCCAGGCCAACGACATCCTCGACATGCAGCTACGTCAGCTCACCCGGCTGTCGCGCATCGATCTCGAGAAGGAGCTCGAGGACGTCCGCGAGACCATCGTCGACCTGCAGGACATCCTCGCCAACCCCGATCGCCTCAACGGCGTGATCAAGGACGAGATCAGCGAGATCCGCGAAGCGTTCGCCACGCCCCGTGTGTGTCAGATCACGTTCGACGACGGCGAGATGTCGATCGAGGACCTCGTCGACGACAAGGAACTGGTCATCGTCATGACCCAGGCGCAGTACGTGAAGGCCGTGCCGGCGTCCACGTTCAAGACGCAGGGCCGCGGCGGTCGCGGGGTGTCGGGCGGCAAGCTCAAGGTCGACGACATCGTGCGCCACGTCATCTTCACCACCGCACACGCGCACCTGCTGTTCTTCTCGAGTCGCGGCAAGGTCTACCGGCTGCGGGCGCTCGACATCCCCGAGCGTGAGCGCACGGCGAAGGGCATGCCGATCGTCAACCTGCTCCCCCTCGAACCCGACGAGCGGATCCAGGCCATCATCGACACCCGCGAGTTCGCCGGCGACCGATTCCTGTTCTTCGCCACCGAGAAGGGGACGGTCAAGAAGACCACGTTCGACGCCTACGACTCGTCGCGTCGCGACGGCCTCATCGCCATCAACCTGAAGGACGACGACCGACTCGTGAAGGTCATCGAGACGACGGGCGCCGACGACATCTTCATGGTGTCGCGCAACGGCATGACCATCCGGTTCGACGAGAACGACGTCCGCGCCATGGGCCGCACCGCCGCCGGCGTGCGCGGCATGAAGCTGAAGAACGACGCTGACGCGGTGGTGTCGGTCGACGTCGCCCGTGACGACACGGCGATCCTCATCATGACCGAGGCGGGCTACGGCAAGCGGACACAACTCGACAAGTTCAACCAGCAGGGTCGTGGTGGTCAGGGCGTGAAGGGCATCAAGCTCACCGGCAAGAAGGGCCAGGTGGTCGACGCCTTCATGGTCGGGCTCGACGACGAGATCGTCGCGGTGTCCAACAACGGCATCACGATCCGCATGGCCGTCCGCGAGATCTCGTCGCAGGGACGCGACGCAACCGGCGTGCGGATCATGAACATCGACGACGGCGACTCCGTCGGCTCGGTCGCACCGATCCTCGCGACCGACGACGACTGACCCGCCTCCGTCGGTCTCGCGGTCTCGACCGCCCCTCGGGAGTCCGGTGCTCCTCGCAGTGGCCGAGGCGCACGCGCGCCCTTCGACCCGATGGAGGACCGACCGATGTCGACATCCCCCACGTCCGTCATCCCAGGTGATCCCGTCGCTCGCCGAGATCGTGGGCAGGCCGCGATCCTGCTCGTGGTGGCCGTCACGACCGTCCTGATCGTGTTCCTCGTGGCGCTCGCGGGTCTGGTTGCGACGTCGATCGACCGCACCCGCGCCCAGACCGCGGCCGATGCGGCTGCGCTCGCATCGCTCGACGGAGGCCGCGAGGTCGCCGAGCGGTTCGCCTCGGCCCACGGTGCCGAACTCGTCGAGTGGACCGACGGGCCGGGAGCCGACGAGGTCACGGTCGTCGTGCGACTCGGCGAGGTCACGGCGATCGCTCGAGCCTCCGACTCGTTCGAACCGTGACGATCCCGAGCCGACCCCGAGCCGGCGTCGAGTGGTCGCTTCGTCACGGCGGGTGTTGGTGACCCCCTCGACCTCGGTGATGTCCGTACACTCGGCGTGGTGAGCACGACCGAGCGCGAACTCCGGTCGGAGGACGGGCCCGACGACGCGCTCGACGAGCTGTTCGACGAGGACGATTTCACTGCCGCGTTCGAGCGAGCGATCGATTCCGCCGAGCTCGACCTGCAGATCGGCGACATCGGTGCCGATCCAGTCGACGTGGCCGATGCGCACGACGAACTCGACGATGTCCGGGTGATCGATCCCGACGACGTGGTCGACACCGACACCGACTCCGAGATCGACGTCGACGTCGAACGGGTCGATGACGCGGACATCGAGACCGTCACCGTCCACGACACCGTTGGTCAGCTCGACGACGACACCGAGGCCGAGGCGTCGATCGACTTCCCGGTCATCGTGCCGGCCACGCCCGACGACGAGCCCGAGTCCGACGAGGGCGCAGCCGACGATCCGCAAGCGCGCGAACCCCACCGCATCGCACCGGCCGTGCCACCCGGTGAGGTGCCCGACGTCGACGATCCGATCGCCGACGAGCTGCTCGAGGAGTTGCGCCGCGCCCGGATCGACGGACCGGTCGTCGACGTCGAACCCCAGGACGAGACCGCGGGCACGAAGCGTCGCCCTCGACGCAGCGCCGACTACGACCCCGCACCGGTGCCGATCCCGGTCAAGGTTCCCCGTGTCCTGGGTCGCAAGCCGCGCGTCCGACGGGTCACCCGGGTCGTCCGCCACGTCGATCCGTGGAGTGTCTTCAAGATCGCCATCGTGGCCCACCTCGTGCTGTACGTGATCGTGCTCACGGCGTCGGTGCTCCTCTGGAACGTCGCCCACGCCACCGGCACCGTCGGCAACGTTGAGCGATTCTTCGAGTCGTTCGGGTGGGACGAGTTCGAGTTCCAGGGCGGCGAGATCTATCGAGCTGCATGGATCGGTGGACTGTTCGCCGTGGTCGGTCTCACCGGCCTCGCCGTGCTGGCCGCCACGCTGTTCAACCTCATCACCGATCTCGTCGGTGGTGTGCGGTTCACGGTCCTCGAAGAGGAGGTCGTCGAGACCCGTGTGTCGCCGATGCGGCGCTTCGTGATCCGCCGCCCCGAACCCACGGTGCCCGCCACGATGGCGGGCGAGCGGGGCTCCGTCGTGCGAGAAGTGGTGGTCGACGACTCGGGTGCGATCGAACGGCCCACCCGATAGCGTCGCGGCCCTGTCCGGGGCTATAGCTCAGTCGGTTAGAGCGCATCGCTGATAACGATGAGGTCACAAGTTCGATTCTTGTTAGCCCCACTCCACCGGCGTCGGATGGTGCTGCGGTGAAGCTGATCCGGCGGATTCTCTCCGCCATCCTGATCACCGCCGGCATCGCCGGCGTGGTGAGGGTCCGTGGAACCGGTGGCACGCCTCCCCAGCACGGCGGATGGCGACCGCTCGACCTCGATCGGGAACCCTGAGGTGACCGTCACTGTCGGCGTCGTGGGGGCGTCCGGCGTGGTCGGAGACCGGTTCCGTCGACGGCTCGCCTCCCTACGTCCCGACTCTCTGACGCTCCCGCTCGACACCCGGACCACCAGCGTGGCCCGCATCGTCGGTCGCCAGACACTCGACGCGGTCGTCCTGCTCCAGCCGGGCGCCCACCTCTCGCTCGCTGTCGACTTCGCCGCTCTCGGCGTGCCGGTCGTGTCGATCGGGGATCAGGTCGCCGACGTGCGCCGTCTCCTCGCTTCGGGGTCGGTCGCCGAGGATGCCGACGTCCCGTTGGTCGTCGGTGCCGGGATGTCGCCCGGCCTCGTCGCGCTGCTCGCGCGTCACCTGTCGAACGGACTCGAGCGGCTCGACGAGATCCATGTCGCGTTGCACGGCACGGCCGGGCCGTCGTGTGCGAGGCGGCACCATCGGGCGCTGGCCGGTCATGCGGTCGAATGGCGCGACGGTCACGAACTCGATGCGCGGGCGGGGACGGGTCGCGAGCTCGTCTGGTTCCCCGAGCCGGTCGGCGCGTACGACTGCTATCGGGCCGAGATGCCCACGCCGATCGTTCTCCATCGAGTGTTCGACGGCGCCGAGCGCATCACGGTGCGTGTGTCCGCGAATCGTCGCGACCGGCTCACGTCGCGGCTGCCGATGCTCACGCCGCCCCACCGTGAGGGTGGGGTCGGAGCCGTGCGCGTCGAGGTGCGCGGTCCGGGATCGTCGGGGGAGCGGTTGGCGTTGGTGGCCGGAATCGCCGAACTCGTCGGAACCGCGGCGGCGGCCACGGCCGTGGCGATCACCGACCGAGTGCTCGCGGGTGTGGTGCCCTCGGGTGTCGTGGCGCTAGGCGACGACCGCCTCGATACCGTCGAGCTGCTCCACCTCGTCGAGCGAGCGGGCGTTCGCCTGCAGGAGTTCACAGGAGTCCCCAATGACTGATCGATCGATGACGGCTCCGACCGGCCGAACCGGCTCCTCCACACCGCCCCAGTGGCTCCCGCCCGCCGAGGTGGTGCAGGTCGAGGGCCGTGGCGAGTTCTTCGTCCGCCACCATCGGCACGACGATCCCGGCGCGCCCCAGGTGCTGTTGCTGCATGGGTGGACCGCATCTGCCGACCTGCAGTTCGTCGGGGCGTATCGGGAGCTCGCCGAGGTGTGCTCGTTCGTCGGGATCGATCACCGCGGTCACGGTCGGGGCTTTCGGACCCTCGAGCCGTATCGCCTCGAGGACGTCGCCGACGACGCGGCCGCCGTGGCGCGCTGTCTCGGGATGCGCGACGTGATCGCGGTCGGCTACTCGATGGGCGGTCCGATCGCGCTCCACCTCACCCGCCGCCATCCCGATCTCGTCGCGGGCCTCGTCGTCCAGGCGACGGCGCTCGAGTGGCGGGCCACGCTACGCGAACGCCTCACCTGGCGGCTGCTCCCGCTGATGGGCACGGCGCTGCGCTCGTGGACGCAGCCGTACGTGCTCCGTCGGGCCGTCGAGCAGATGCTCCGCGACGGCCATCCGTTCGCTCCCTATCGTGACTGGCTCACGGCCGAGACGTTGCGCGGAGAACCGCGGGTCATCGTCGAAGCGGGTCGCGCTCTCAGCCGGTACGACGCGCGGCCGTGGGTCGGTGAACTCGACGTTCCGGCCGGCGCGCTCATCTCGACGCGCGACCGCCTCGTCCGGCCGCGCAAACAGCGGGCGCTCGCGGAGGCGCTCGACGCCCGCGTGGTCGAGGTCCCGATGGACCATCTGGGCGCGATCGAGCAACCCGCCGACTTCGCGGCGGCCACGGTCGATCTCGTGAACGAGGTGGCCGGCCGGCGGCGCCAGTCGGGTTCTGCCGCCTGACGTCGGTCCGTCAGTCGGGATCGGGCGACGCAGGCCGGTCGCCGTCGTCGATCCGGCGTCCGAGGTGTTCCACGGCGTCGGTGAGTGCCTCGAGGCGCTCCTCGAACCGTTCGCCGGTGACGATGTCGGCCATGGCCAGGCGGATGCTGGCGATCTCCCGGGCGAGGAACTCG
>JBCCTP010000228.1:0-7252 GCA_039198505.1 Actinomycetota bacterium
CCGCGCCCGCGTCAACGTCATCTCGAAAGACGTCGGTCGCCTGCGCCGGGACGGTCAGGTCGACGAGGCCGAGGAGATGCAGGCCGAGAGCAAGCGGCTGGGAGCCGACGAGAAGCAACTCGCCGAGCGGCACGACGAGATCGAGGGCGAACTCCACCGCCTCCTCCTGCACATCCCGAACCTGCCGCACGCCGACGCTCCCGACGGGGCCGACGATTCCGAGAACCCGGTGGTCCGTGGCCCGCTCGGTCTCGCAGAGGGCCCGCCCGACCATGTGCGCGTGCCGCACTGGGAGACGGCCGAACAGCTCGGCATCCTCGACAACGAGCGGGCCGTGAAGATCTCGGGCTCGATGTTCACCATGCAACGCGGCGCCGGCGCCACGCTCGCGCGGGCGCTCTGCCAGTACGGGCTCGACCGCAACGCGGACGTGCACGAGGAGATCCGGCCACCGTCGCTGGTGCACACGGCGACGCTCACCGCCACCGGGCAGCTCCCGAAGTTCGCCGACGATGCGTACTCGATCGAGCGCGACGACCTGTGGTGTGTCCCCACCGCCGAGGCGTCGCTCACGTCGCTCTTTTCGGGCGAGGTCCTCGACGACACGGAACTCCCGATCCGCGTCATGGCGTACAGCCCGTCGTACCGACGCGAGGCCGGCTCGGCCGGTCGGGATACGCGCGGGATGCTGCGCGCCCACGAGTTCGACAAGGTCGAGATGCTGGCGTTCTGCACACCGGAGCAGGCGCCCGACCTCCTCGACGACATGGTCGATCGGGCCGTCGCCGCGGTCGCCGACCTCGATCTGCCCCACCGCGTGATCGAGGTCTGCACCGGCGACCTCGGCCAGAGTCACCATCGATCGCTCGACGTCGAGGTGTACGCGCCCGGCGCCGACGACTGGCTCGAGGTGTCCTCGGTGTCGTGGTTCGGCGACTACCAGGCTCGACGGTGCTCGACTCGTTTCCGTCGACACGATGACGACGGGCAGCCGATCAAGGGGACCGAGTTCGTGCACACGCTCAACGGCTCGGCGCTCGCGGTTCCGCGGGTCTGGGCGGCCATCATCGAGAACCATCGCCAGCCCGACGGCTCGGTCGAGATCCCCGCCGTGCTCCATCCGTACATGCGGGGCATCACCCGGATCGGCCCTCCGGCGGAGTGATCGGAGCGGTTCGATGACCGACTGGGACGGGGCCACCGACATCATCCGCGATCGGCGGGTGCAGTACGAGACGGCGGGCCTCGACGTCGGTGACCTCGATCCGGATCCGATGACGCAGTGGCATGACTGGCACGAGGCCGCCCACGATGCCGGCGTCGTCGAACCCAACGCGATGACGGTCGCCACCGTGGGCCTCGACGGACTCCCCGACGCACGGATCGTTCTCGCCCGCGGTGCCGACGACCGTGGGTTCGCCTTCTACACGAACTATCGGAGTGAGAAGAGTCGTCAACTCGATGCGTCGCCTGGTGCGGCCGCGGTGTTCGCCTGGCTCGACCTGCACCGTCAGGTCCGCGTGCGGGGCCACGTCGAGCGACTGGCCGATCACGAGAACGACGCGTACTTCTCCTCGCGGCCGCGGGCGAGCCGTCTCGGTGCGTGGGCGTCACCGCAGAGCGAGGTGATCCCCGACCGTGCCGAACTCGAGCGGCGGGTCGTGATCGCCGACGAGGAGTTCGCCGACGCCGAGGTCGACCGTCCGCCGCATTGGGGCGGCTGGCTCCTGCGACCCGTCGAGTGGGAGTTCTGGCAAGGCCGCCCGAGCCGCCTCCACGATCGTCTCCGATACCGCCGAACCGGTGACGGCTGGACGATCGAGCGCCTCGCCCCCTGAGCACGCGCATTCAGCACGATTGGTGCCGGGTCCGGAACGTGCCGAGAACAGCACGTTTCGGACCCGGCACCGGATGTGCTGTTTCCGACGGAATGCGAAAC
This sequence comes from Actinomycetota bacterium, assembly GCA_039198505.1. GTDB lineage: Bacteria > Actinomycetota > Acidimicrobiia > Acidimicrobiales > Ilumatobacteraceae > Ilumatobacter_A. Next base: position 1,940 of record JBCCTP010000228.1, read on the forward strand.
GGGGGAAACCGTGGGGAAACAGGAGCGACGCGGAGTTGAAGGTCGTTCACGACCACGCAAGAGTGTCGACATGAGTGCGACGAAGGTCCTGGTGGTCGACGACGAGCCGACGGTGCGCGAGGTCGTGGTCGGCTACCTCCGCCGAGACGGCCACGACGTCGCCGAAGCCGCCGACGGGAACGCGGCGCTGCAGCTCCTCGACGCCGAGCCGCCCGACCTCGTCGTGCTCGACATGATGCTCCCCGGCGTCAACGGCCTCGACATCCTGCGCCAGGTGCGCTCCACCAGCGACATCCCGGTGATCATGCTCACGGCGCGGGCCGAGGAGTCCGACCGGGTCGCCGGGCTCGAGCTCGGGGCCGACGACTACGTCGTCAAGCCGTTCTCGCCCCGTGAGCTCGCTGCACGGGTGAACGGCGTGCTCCGGCGCACGGCGAGCCGCGACACCAAGGAGCCGACGCGGCTCGAGTTCGACGGCCTCGTCATCGATCCGCTCAGCCGTGAGGTGCTGCTCGGTGGCGAGATCGTCGAGATGACGCCCAAGGAGTTCGACGTGCTCGCCTTCCTGGCGGCGTCGCCGAGGCAGGTCTTCTCGCGAGCTCAGCTCCTCGAGCAGGTGTGGCAGTCGTCGCCCGACTGGCAGGACCCCGCCACCGTCACCGTGCACGTGCGCCGAATCCGCAACAAGATCGAGGTCGACCCCGAGAAGCCCCGGTGGATCACCACCGTGTGGGGCGTCGGCTATCGATTCGAACCGTGATCCCGTGAGCAGCACCACTCCCAGCGATGTCGAGGCCACTTCCACCACCGCACGGACGCGGGCGACACGCCCTGCGTCGTCGGAGTCGCTCAACACTACGCTCCGGCACCGGGCGCATCGGATGAACCGGCTCGGCCGGCGCTTCCTCGCCGCCACGCTCGCCGTGCTCGGCGTTGCGATCATGATGATCGCCGTCGCGGCTCAGTCGATGTTCATCAACAACCACGACCTCCGGTTGCTGATGTGGACCCTCATTCCGGCGGTGCTCGGTGCGGCGATGGTCGCCATGCTGCTCGCCCGCCCGGTCGCACGCGATGCGAAACGGATCTGCGACGCCGCCATGAAGGTGGCCGACGGCGACCTCACGGCGCGAACCGGCGTCGAGCGCAACGACGAACTCGGCGAAGCCGCCGAGATGTTCGACGTGATGGTCGCCCGGCTCGACTCGCTCGAGTACGAGCGGGCCCTCATGCTGTCGTCGATCTCCCACGATCTGCGGACGCCCCTGGCGGCGCTCCGGGCGTCGGTCGAGGCGATCCGCGACGGCGTGGCACCCGATCCCGACATGTACCTCACCGGGATGGAGCGCCAGGTCCGGGCGCTCACGTCGTTGGTCGACGACCTGCAGCTCCATTCGCGGCTCGTCAGCGGCACGCTCGAACTCGACACGACCCGGATCGATCTCAACGAGCTCGCCGACGAGGCCATGGAGACGCTCCGCCCCCTCGCCGAGCAGAGGGGCGTGAAGCTGCTGCTCGAGGCCGAGCAGCGTGTCGCGGTCGGCGTCGACGGCTCACAGTTCTCGCGGGTCATCCGCAACCTGCTCGACAACGCCATTCGCCACGCCCCGGCCGACTCCGTGGTGCTCGTGCAGATCGAGAAGGAGGACGACGACGCCGTTCTCCGCGTGATCGATCAGGGTGACGGGTTCCCGCCCGAGTTCCGCTCGCGGGCCTTCGAACCCTTCACCCGCGCCGACGAGGCGCGCGACATCCGCACGGGCACCGCAGGCCTCGGACTGTCGATCGCCCGGGGCATCGTCACCGCCCACGAGGGCACCGTCGGCCTCGGCGAGGGGCCCGGCGGCGTGGTCGAGATCACCCTGCCGCTGCGCGCTCGCTGACGTCGTCGCCGACCGACGAGACGTCGTCGGCGGGCCAGGTGGTCGCCGCCTCGACCAGCCCGTCGATCAGGGCGAGCGTGTGCGGAGTGAGCTCGCCGCTCTCCCAGTCCCACCACATCGGGCTCGAGCCGCGGACACGTGGCGGCAGCTCGATCTGGACACCGGCCTGCGGCGGGACGTTGACCGGGTTGCGCTCGTGCTGGCCCCGCAACTGACGGGGAATCCGGTCGAGATCGGTGATCACGTCGTACGCCGGGAGTGTTCGGCGGAGCGCCGTGCCCACGTGCTCGGCGAGCCGTCGGTTGCGGCCTCCGAGCAGCAGCGAACTGAAGAGACCCCGTCGGCCGAACCCGTGGATGGTGATCACGATGTCGACGTGGTCGAGGAATCGGGCGAGCTCGGGGGACTCGTCGGGTGTGACGCGCGTGGACGGGAGATGCTCGCGCATCCCGGGGGGCTGCACGACGGCGTAGAGGGAGGCGTTCGACGTGGCGGCGGCACGAGTGGCGATCACATCGGTCAGGTACTCGAGGTTGCCGCCGTGGTACGCCATGAACCCGAGTCGGCCCCGGATCTCGCACAACTCCTCGACGCCGGGCGAGTCGAGGATCTCGGCGAACGACCGCACGTCTTCATGATGGTCGGTCCATCCGTACACTGCCTCACGATGCTCGTCTGGATGGACCTCGAGATGACCGGCCTCGACCACACGTCGGACGTCATCGTCGAGATCGCCACGTTGATCACCGACGACGACCTCAACATCGTCGCCGAGGGTCCCGACCTCGTCGTCCAGGCGTCCGAGGACGCTCTCTCGTCGATGGCCGACGTCGTCGTCGAGATGCACACGAAGTCGGGTCTGCTCGACCAGATCCGTTCGTCCGAGGTCACGCTCGAGCAGGCCGGAGCTGCGACCCTCGAGTTCATCCGTGAGCACGTCCCCGAGGCGCGGACGGTCCCGCTCTGCGGGAACTCGATCGGGACCGATCGTCGGTTCCTCGCGGCGTACCTGCCCGAGATCGAGGAGTACCTGCACTACCGGTCGATCGACGTGTCGAGCATCAAGGAACTCGTGAAGCGTTGGTATCCCGACGTGGCGTCGAGCCGTCCACACGGGAACGGGTCGCACCGTGCCCTCGACGACATCCGCGAGTCCGTCCGCGAGCTCGTCTACTACCGCGAGCACGTGTTCGTGGCCGATGTCGCCGATGTCGGCGAGGCCGTCGGTGTCGCCGGCGAGTCGTCCGACTGAGTCGCCGCACCCCGCCGAGGCATCGACCACGTCGTCCGACCGGGTCGCCCGGTACGGTCGGCGCATGCGCGCCGTGGTGCTCCGAGACAAGGGCGGACCCGAGGTCCTGACCATCGAGGAGGTCGACGATCCCGTCGCGGGCCCCGACCAGATCGTGGTCGACGTGGTCGCCACGGCACTGAATCGTGCCGACCTGCTGCAGCGTCAGGGTCTGTATCCCGATCCGCGAGGACGCGAGTTGGAGATCCCCGGTCTCGAGTACGCGGGTCGGGTGCGCGAGGTCGGCGCCGATGTGTCCGAGTGGTCGGTCGGTGATGCGGTGATGGGGATCGAGGCGGGGAGCTGCCATGCCGAGCGGGTCGTCACGCCGGCGCGGCAGGCGATTCCGGTGCCCTCGGGCGTCGAGGTCGCCGACGCCGCTGCGATCGCCGAGGTGTTCCTCACGGCGTGGGACGCGCTGGTGGTGCAGGGTGGCCTGACGAGTGGACGCTGGGCTCTCGTGCATGCGGGAGCCTCCGGCGTCGGGACCGCGGCGATCCAGATCGCGAAGGCGATCGGTGCGCGGATCGCGGTCACGTGTTCTGCCGGCAAGATCGACGCCTGTCGGGAGCTCGGTGCCGACCTGGTCCTCGAGCGCAGCCCCGCCGACTGGCTGGCTGCGCTGCGCGCCGAGATCCCGGCGGGTGTCGACACGGTGCTCGACGTCGTCGGCGGTGACGAGGTCGATCGCAACCTCCAGGCGGTGGCCGTCGACGGCACGATCGTCCAGGTCGGTCTGCTCGGGGGTGGCGCCACGGCCGTGAACGTCGGGCTGCTGCTCGCCCGGCGCATCTCGTGGATCGGGACCACGCTCCGGGCGCGCCCGGCGGAGCGCAAGATCGAGTTGTCGCAGCGGTTCACCCGCGAGATCGTGCCGCTGTTCGAGTCGGGGGCGCTGCGTCCGGTCATCGATTCGCGCTTCCCGCTCGACGAGATCGCCGACGCGCACCGCTACATGGCGTCGAACGCCAACGTGGGGAAGATCCTGCTCGACGTCAGCGAGTGACGGTCACCGGGTCGTCGCCGGCGTGATCGGGTGATCCGGTCTCGCCGCCGTGGTCGGTGGCGAGGTCCGAGTCGGTCACCGCGGCGCCATCGTCGGGATCCGACGGATCGTCGTCCCCATCGGTGCGATCGTCGTCATCGCCGTCCTCGTCGGCCGCGAGTGCGGCGCGGCGAGCCAGCGCGAGGGTGCCCAACGCTCCCAGAGCGAGGATCGCAACGGCGGCGACCGTGAACGGGACCACGGGGAAGCCGTCGCCGCTGTTGCTCGTGGAGGGCTGTCCGATGCTGAACGAGGTCGCGCCGGCGAACTCCTCGCCGGTGGTGGCCGAGTCGGCCTGATACGCGATGAAGTAGGTGCCGTCGTCCTCGAGTGGATCGAAGGTGAGCTCGATCGTGTCAGGAGCGGTCTGTTCCCAGTCGGAGTCGACATCGGGGAAGGTCGACCCGTCGCCCTCGTCGTAGATGAGGCGGACGTTGGACACGTCGACGTCGTCGATGAAGGTGAGCGTGGCGTTGGAGATCGGGTCGGCGAGGACCGCGCGACCCGGGGGCGACACGCGGAGGAGGTTGGGATCTTCGGGGATCTCACCCGTGGGAACACCCCAGGTGAAGCTGATCGAGCCCTGGATGACGTGTGCGTCGATGGGGACCGGCGCGATGTACCGGACCGTGTACGTGCCCTGTCGCTCGAGTTCGTCGAAGACGAGATCCGCAGTGTTGGGGCCCGTCTTGATCGTCTCGCCACCGATGTCCTCGAACGTGCCGTCGCCGCGGTCGTAGACGAGGAACATGACCGTGTCGTCGGACACCCCGACACCGAAGTCGACCGAGACGCGGGAGATCGGCTCGTCGATGAGGGAGCGGTGCGCCGGCTCGGAGCCGGCGATGTCGTCGTGGGCGGACGCCGGTGAGCCGGGACCGATCCCGAGTCCGATCAGAGTGAGCGTGGCGGCCAGGAGCGCCACGCCACGGAGGACGCCACCGGCAGACCGGCGACTCCTGACACCCCGTCCCGGCGCCTCTCCCGTCGTCATCCCCCCATTCAATCCGGATCCGAACGAGATGGACGGTCAACGGGCCGGGTCGCCGATCGAGACCGTCCGGTCCTTCCACGACACGGTTCCGCCGCGCCGG
>JBCCTP010000229.1:0-7146 GCA_039198505.1 Actinomycetota bacterium
CCCCTCGTGAGATGACGCTCGACGTCGGGAGCAGAGCCGAGTGCGTCGGCCCGCCGTTCGGCCTTCTCGGCCTCGCGTCGGGACGACCGCTTCGACCGGGTCAGCGTGTCGGACACCGGACGGGCCTCGCCCACGTCGCTCAGCTCGGCGAGACGGCGGGCGATCCGAGCCTCGAGTGCGCTCGCGGAACCTCGCAGGATTCGCAGATCGTCGAGCGCAGCGAGCAGTCCGCCGATCGGCGCAGCATCGACATCGATCGCGTCGAGTCGCTGAGCGGTGGAGGCGAGCGCCTTTCCATGATGATACCAGTGATCGACACTATAACAAACACATGTTCGTTCTCGTGAACTCATGACAGTTCACCCCGCTCGGTTGACGAAGCTGTCGGCGTGGAGGTGGTCTTCGAGCGCACCGGTGCGAGGTCGTACGCGATCGAGGTCCGACCTGCGTCCGGCCCAGTGCTGCGGATGGACCCGGCGCCCGGCTTCGACCGGTGGCTGCCGCACGACCTCCAGCACTTCGTCGTCGAGGAGCAGCTCGGGATCATCGACGGCGTCTTCGGTCGTCTCGCCGCAGGTGGCACTGCCGCGACGTTCCGGCCGGTCGAGCGGACGAGTGTTGATGCGCGTTCTGCGCGACGCACCCGTCGCCGGCAGAAGGATCGTGACCGGGCGATCGACCGGCAGGCAGAGAACGGCTACGACCGATCCGAGAAGGCGACGTTCGTGGCGACACACGCCTGGCTCGCGTCGTGTCCCGACGCCGAGCGGCGGGGCCGGGCCGCCGACATGGAACTCACCCTTCCCGCGATGAGAGCGGCGATGAGCGCTGTCGACCGAGCTGCGGTCGATTCCGCCCTCCTGCCGATTCGAGCCCGACTCGACGAACTCACATCAGCCTGGGAGCAGGTCGGTGTCGGCGAACGGCTCGTCGTGACGTGGTCAGAGCAGGAGTGAGATCCCGAAGATCACGGCCAGGAGCACGAACACGAAGCTGACCAACACCGAGATCGCCAGAAGACCGGGAAACGACGTCACCGCCGTGAGTGCCATGCCGAGTCGCCGGAACTGACCGATCCCGCCGACCAACTGGCTCCGGAACGAGACGAAGCTCCGAGACATGTCGACGACGCCGCGGTCGGGGTCGTCCTCGTTGAGTGCGACGGTGTCGATCACCGCCTGCCGACCGGTCACGTTGCGGTCGAGGAACTCTCGCACCTCGACGACGAGCTCGTCGGAGGTCCGTCGAACCGATCGCAACCGGAGCACGGCCGTGAGCACGGTGCCGATGGCGACGATCATGAAGAACCCGCCGAGCACGATCCAGACGGTTCGGATGCCGTCCGACAGCGCAGCGAGCCCCAGAAGGAAGCCACCGATCGCTGCGACGGTGGCGAACAGCAGGACTCCGAGTCCGAGCGACGACGCCCGCCGGACGAGCATCATCGCCGAGTCGACCGCACGCCGAGCGAGAGCGTCGAGGTCATCGAGTCCGAGGCCGTCGTCGAGATCGAACCTCCGAGCGTCGTCCCGCCCGAGGTCGTCGCGCTCGTCGCCGGTCTGGCCGTCGTCGGTCACTCGGGCAGTGTGCCACGTCCGGTCGGCGGCACACTGGGGTGATGGATCCAGCGACCGCCGTCGAGGCCACCCGACCGTTCGTCGACGATGATGCCCGTGACCGTCTCACCGTCACGGGCGCCGACGCCGAGACCTATCTGCAGTCGCAACTGTCGCAGTCAGTCACCGGTCTGGCCGTGGGCGATGCCCGGTGGAGCTTCGTCCTCGATCCCACCGGGAAGATCGATGCGCTGCTGCGCGTCGAGAAGTCGGGCGACACCGAGTTCCGTCTCGACACCGACGCCGGATTCGGCGAGGCGCTCGAGGCGCGTCTGCGTCGATTCATGATCCGCGTCGACGTGGAGATCGCGAGTGAGTCGGCGGGCTCGCTGGAGCCCGGGGGCGATCACGAGACCGCACGGATCGGAGCCGGCTGGCCGCGTCTCGGTGCCGAGATCGAGCCGGGGAGCACCATCCCGGCATCGACCGGTGTGGTGACGCTCGCCTGCGACTTCACGAAGGGCTGCTACCCGGGCCAGGAGCTCGTCGAGCGGATGGCGAGCCGGGACTCCGAGGCGCCCACCCGGGTGCGCATCGTCGACCTCGACGAGGGCGCGGCAGCCGGCGACGACGTGAGTGATCCCGAGGGCAACGTCGTCGGAACGATCACCAGCGTCGCCTCGGAAGGCGGGGTCGGCATCGCGCTGATCAAGCGCAGCTCCGACTTTGGCACCGCGCCGACCCACGCCGGCTGAAACAGCACGAATCCGACCGGGCACCAAACGTGCCGGTCAGACGCGGGTGCGGAGGGCGTGGAGCTCGGGGTCGAGGCGGAGCCGTGCGAACTCGGGGGCACGGTCGATCGCCGACGCCACGGCCCGGTCGGCGGTTCCGGTGTCGATGCCGGCCCGGAGCCAGGCGAGGGCTGTCGCGCCGTCGTTCATCGCTCCCGCCGCTCGGGCGACGACGATCGCCGACAGTGCGTTGGGTCGCCGTTCGTAGCACTCGGCCGCGTACTGGCCGGCCGCTTCGTGGCGGTTCAGGGCCAGCAGCATCTCCGCGAGGATCAGCTCGTTGGCCGGATCGCCGTACGGCAGGGGATCGTCGAGGAGATCGATCAGTGCGGCCGCCTGACCGGCGTCGAGACGCACCGGGGCGGTGGCCGCGACCGGCTGGGGGTGGCGGAGCGCGGCATCGAGCATCCGTCGGGCCTTGCCCTCGCGCCCGCGCTCGAGTTCGGCAGCGGCCCGGTCCCAGACCGACCGTGCCGTCGGCAGCGGCTTGCCCTCCTGCAGCATGCGCATCTGACTGAACACGAGGAACGCCACGAAGATCGCCAGGCCCGGACGGCCGCTGGTGAACATCCAGACCCCGCCGCCGATGGTGGCGATGATCGAGAACCACAGCACGATCCTTCGCCCCCGCGATGGCGTGATCGACTCGACACCCGACGAGAGGATGTGTCCGCCATCGAGTGGGAGCACCGGGATGAGGTTGAGGAGTCCGATGGCCGGGCCGGCCCACCACAGTGCGAACGAGGCCGCCGTGTCGTCGAACGACTCACGCTGGAGCGGGTTGACGCCCATCGCCAGCAACACGGCACAGCTCACTGCGAGGTGGGCGAGCGGACCGGCGAACGAGATCCATGCCGACCGGGCGTTCGAGATCGGCCGCGTCGGCGTGTACGACGCGTAGCCCGCGAGGAAGCCGAGCGAGATCGAGGCCTCGGCGCCGGCCTGTCGGGCTGCGAGCGCATGGCCGAGTTCGTGCACGATCGTGAAGACGGCGATCGCCCCGGCGAGCCACACGCCGAACTCGTTGGGATTGATGCTCACGATGAGCAACATGAAGATGAGGAAGCCGCTCTCCACGCGTACATCGAATCCGAGGAGGCGGAACACGTCGATCAGGCTACGAGGCCCCAGGTGAGAGAGGGGTGTGAGACAGCACTCCGAGCCTGAGGTCCGTGCCCCGGTCCGGCCGCCCGGCCCTCCGCACTCCGAGTGTTCTGAAGGCGACTCGACGTCGACCCCTACACTGGCGCGCCGTATGGCTTCCACTCAGCTCGTCTACGCCTTCGACCACAAGCACAAGAACCCCCCGATGGAGTACAAGGACCTTCTCGGCGGCAAGGGGGCGAACCTCGCCGAGATGACCAGCGTCCTGAAGCTGCCGGTCCCGCCGGGCTTCACCATCTCCACCGATGCGTGTCGTGAGTACATGACGGGCGGATGGCCCGACGGTCTCGACGACGAGATCTCCCAGCAGGTCTTCGAACTCGAGAAGAAGATGGGCCGCAAGCTCGGCGATCCGTTCGACCCGCTGCTCGTGTCGGTCCGCTCGGGCGCGAAGTTCTCGATGCCGGGAATGATGGACACGGTCCTCAACCTCGGTCTCAACGACGAGAGCGTGGAGGGTCTCGCGCAGAGCACCAACAACGAGCACTTCGCCTACGACTCGTACCGCCGGTTCCTCGCGATGTACGGCCGCATCGTGCTCGACATCGAGGGCGACCTGTTCGAGGAGCCGCTCGAGAAGGCCAAGGCCGACGCGGGAACCGCCAACGACGCCGACCTGTCGACCGCCGCGCTCAAGGATCTGTGCGACACCTACAAGAAGGTCGTGAAGAAGGCGACCGGCACCCCGTTCCCCCAGCGCCCGCGCGAGCAGATGCGAGGCGCGATCGAGGCGGTGTTCAAGTCGTGGAACGGCGCCCGCGCCATCGCGTACCGCGTGCGCGAGAAGATCAGCCACGATCTCGGTACCGCCGTGAACGTGCAGGCGATGGTGTTCGGTAACCGCGACGACAGCTCGGCGACCGGTGTGGGCTTCACCCGCAACGCGGCCACCGGTGAGAACAAGCCCTACGGCGACTTCCTCATCAACGCCCAGGGCGAAGACGTGGTGGCCGGGATCCGCAACACCGAGACGCTTGACGACATGAAGCGGGCGTTCCCCGAGATCTACAAGGAGCTGCTCGACATCTTCGTCCGGCTCGAGACGCACTACCAGGACATGTGCGACACCGAGTTCACCATCGAGCAGGGCAAGCTCTGGATGCTCCAGACGCGCGTCGGAAAGCGCACCGGTGCCGCCGCCCTCAAGATGGCGGTCGACATGACCAAGGGCACCCGCGACGGCCACGGCGGTCGCTGGAAGATCACCCGTGACGAGGCTCTCCTCCGGGTCACCGAGGAGCACCTCGACTCGGTGCTGCACCCGCAGTTCGCCAGCGCCGGCAAGGCGCTCGCCACCGGGCTCGGGGCATCGCCCGGTGCTGCGGTCGGCCATGTGTACTTCACCGCCGACGACGCCGTCGATGCCGATGAGCGGGGCGAAGACGTCATCCTCGTCCGCAACGAGACGAGCCCCGAGGACGTGCACGGCATGATGGTGAGCCAGGGCATCCTCACCGCCCGCGGTGGACTGGTCAGTCACGCTGCGGTGGTCGCCCGAGGGTGGGGTACTCCGGCCGTCGTCGGTGCCGAGGAGGTCAAGATCGGCGCGGGACAGTTCACGGTCGGCGACACCGTCGTGAAGGAAGGCGACGAGATCTCGATCGATGGCACCAGTGGGGCCGTGATGCTGGGCGCCCAGGCGATGCAGAGCGCCGAGCCCCCCGCCGAGTTCAACACGATCCTCAAGTGGGCCGACACCGTCCGGAAGGGCAAGCTCGCCGTCCGCACCAACGCCGACACCGGCGAGGACGCCGGGCACGCCCGCGACCTCGGCGCCGAGGGCATCGGGTTGTGTCGCACCGAGCACATGTTCCTCGCCCCCGACCGGCTTCCGATCGTGCGCGAGATGATCCTCGCCTCCACGCCGAAGGCCGAGGAGGCGGCGCTCGAGAAGCTGCGCGCGGCCCAGGAGGCCGACTTCGAGGAGATCCTCGACGCCATGGACGGTCTGCCGGTCACGGTCCGCCTGCTCGACCCGCCGCTCCACGAGTTCCTCCCGTCGGTCGAGGAGCTCAAGGTCAAGGAGGCGAAGAAGGGCAAGCTGTCGAAGAAGGACCGCCAGATGCTCGAGGCCGCCGAGAGCTGGGCCGAGCACAACCCCATGATCGGCACGCGTGGCGTGCGCCTCGGTGTCATCAAGCCCGGCCTCTACGCGATGCAGGTCCGGGCGCTGCTCGCCGCCGCCGGCAAGCTCCGTGCGGCCGGCAAGAAGCCGATCGTCGAGATCATGATCCCGCTCACCGTCACTCGGGAGGAGCTCGCACTCGCCCGGAGCTGGGTGCAGGAGGAGATCGACGAGGCGCTGAAGGACATGAAGCGCAAGCCGAACATCACCATCGGCACGATGGTCGAGACGCCGCGTGCCGCGGTGCGCGCCGACGAGATCGCCGAGGTGTCCGACTTCTTCTCGTTCGGGACGAACGACCTCACCCAGCTCACGTTCGGCTTCAGCCGTGACGACGTCGAGAGCCGGATGATGCCGGCGTACCTCGAGCAGGGTCTGCTCAAGCGGAACCCGTTCGACACGATCGACCAGACCGGTGTGGGTGACCTCGTGATGCTCGGCGCTGAGCGTGGCCGCGAGGCGAAGCCCGACCTGAAGCTCGGCGTGTGTGGTGAGCACGGTGGCGATCCCGAGTCGATCGACCTCTTCTACCGAGCGGGTCTCGACTACGTGTCGTGCAGCCCGTTCCGCGTGCCGATCGCCCGCCTGGCGTGTGCCCAGGCGATCATCACCCACGGCTGACGTCAACCGGGATCTGACTGCGACCGCGTGGGTCGCACTCGAGTCGGGGGACACCTCCTCGACTCGAGACGACCTCAGGTCTCGACCGCGAAGCTCCACACGCTCTCGGCGCGTTCCTGAGGGGTACAGCGATCCGTGATGTCGACGTCGGGCGGGATGACGTCGTCGATCAGCTCCTGATCGAACTCGACTCTCGCTGGCGCCTCGAACGTCGCCTGGACGGCGAGAGAACCCACATCGCTCCCGTCGCTGGTGAACGCGAGTTCGATCTCCAGGAACCCCGGTTGACCGGCGTAGGTCCAGCCGCCGACCGTGTCGCCGGTGCCGTCGTACGTGCAGGGTGACATGGCTCCCGTTCCGTCGGGCACCAGCTCCACATCGTCGAGACCCACACGAGTGAGTCGGAACGTGCCCGTGTTGCGCTCGAGGAAGTCGCCCGGGAACTCGAGGGGGAGAACGACAGGTCCGAGGTCGTACGTCGTTCCGTCGTAGGTGACCTCGAGGTCTCGCTCCTCGACGCGACCGCCGTCGAAGTTGCCGAAGTACGACGAGGCCGCTTCTGGGTCGAGTTGTCGTGCGTCGCCGAACTCGATGCGCACGGACTCCGGCTCACCGAGGGGGAAGAGGTCGACCCCATCGCGCTCGATGGGCTCGAGGACCGCGTCGTCGGGGAACTGCGCACTCACGGTGTCGTCGGACAAGACCGCCGATGCGACGACCGCTCCGGCTGCGACGACTGCGGTCGCGGCGGCCGCAGTTGCCACCTTGCCACCGACGCCGAGGCTCGACCATGCGCCCGAGATGCCCGTCGGAGCAGACGCCACGCTGCTGGCGGCCTCGGTCGCTCCCGAGATCACGGCCTTCGTCGCGACACCGCCCGCGGCGG
>JBCCTP010000230.1:0-7146 GCA_039198505.1 Actinomycetota bacterium
CGTTGCCCTCGGGATCATCTGCGCCGTCTTCTTCTGGCTCGTCTGGAACACCCGCGACAGCCTCCCGTTCATCGGGCTCCTGTGGAACCCCCGCCTGCTGCCGTTCCTGTACCTGACCCGCTACCTGCTGATGATCATCGGCGCCTACGAGCTGATCCGGTGGATCGTCAACACGGCACGCAATCGGGTGGCGGGCGCCGAGCTCGGACCGTTCGCCTCGGCGGGTGGGGCGGCCGCGATCGCCATCTCGCTGCTGTCGGTGGTCGGCTGGATGTACGAGGTGCTGCCCGGCGGTGGCCGGGTCACCGTGGTCGAGGCCACCGACGAGCAGGCCGCCCAGACCGTGTACGGATGGGGCCCGCTGCGCAAGCCGGTCCCCGAGGGCGACGGCTACCGCAGCCGCGCCGTCGGCGACGGATGGACTCGGTACAACTGGTCGGGATACGAGGGTCGGCCGGCCTACCCCGCCTACCACAACCTCGTCACGACGATGGAGGGCATCGGCACCGAACGCGGGTGCGGCCGGGCGCTCTGGGAGAACAACAGCGCCAACAGCGAGTACGGAACCACGATGGCGTTGATGCTGCTGCCGCACTGGACCGACGGCTGCATCGCCTCGATGGAGGGGCTGTTCTTCGAGGCGACGGCGTCGACCGCCTACCACTTCATCACGGCGGCAGCGGTCTCCGAGAGCTCGTCCAACCCGGTCCGCCAACTGCGCTACACCAACAACGACGCCGAACTCGGCGTGCGCCACATGCGCGATCTCGGCGTGCGCTACCTCATGGTCCGCACCGAGGGCGGCAAGGGTGAGGCCGCCACGGTGTCGGCGGCCGGCGGCGGGCTCACGTATCTGACCACCTCGGGCACGTGGGACATCTACGAGGTCGACGGGTCGAACGTGATCGAGCCCCTGGCTGTCGAGCCGGTCGTGGTCGAGCACGCCGACGGCGTGGCCCGCTACCACGAGGGCGACGAGCGCGAGCGCAACCTCGAACTCGGCACGAGTTGGTTCCAGCGTCGCGACGACTGGCCGGTCGTCCCGGTCGACGACGGCCCCGACGACTGGCAGCGCATCACGGCCGAGATCGTCGAGTCCGAGCGCATCGACGAATTCGACCCGATCACCGGCGAGCCGATGTTCGACGATCAGCGCCGTCGCGTCGACTACGTCGCGCCCCAGGAGACGATCGAGCAGCGGGCGTTGCCGGCGGTCGAGGTCACGAACGTCGACATCGATCAGCAGTCGTTGAGCTTCTCGGTCGACCAGGTCGGGGTGCCGATCATGGTGAAGATCAGCTACTTCCCCAACTGGCAGGTCTCGGGCGCCGACGGGCCGTACCGCGCCGGGGCCAACCACATGGTGGTCGTGCCCACCGACACCGAGGTCGAGCTCACGTACGACTCGCGGTCGGCGCTCGACTGGTTCTTCTACCTGCTGACCGCGGCGGGGATCGGTCTCTGCGTGTTCTGGCGTCGCCGCGGCGACGTCGACTACGGCCCGTTCGGACCCGTCGGGAGCGACCGGCCCGCGGAGGATGTCCAGGACGATGAGGACGTCGACGACGGTCAGGACGCCCGGGACGATCACGGCGGAGACGACGCCGGTCTCCTGCCGGGCTCACCCGACGAGCTGGTGCCGGTCGGGGGCTCACCACCCGCCGTCACCGATTCGTCACCGGAATCGCACGAACCGGGTGAGCGGCCGCCGGTAGCCTGACCCGGCCATGACCATCCTGGATCAGATCGTCAAGGCGTACGACATCCGGGGCACGGTGCACGACGAGCTCAACGCCGAGATCGCGCACGCCCTCGGGGTCGGTTTCGCCGACTTCCTCCGCACCGACGACGAGACGGCCGATCGGGTCGTCATCGGGCGCGACATGCGCCCGTCCGGGCCGGCGCTCGTCGATGCCTTCGCCGCCGGAGTCAACGAGCGCGGCATCGACGTCGTCGACATCGGGCTCGCGTCGACCGACCTGCTGTACTTCGCATCCGGTCGGCTCGACCGGCCCGGAGCCATGTTCACGGCGTCGCACAACCCGGCGGGGTACAACGGCATCAAGCTCTGTCGGTCCGGGGCTCGGCCGGTCGGCGCCGAGTCGGGTCTCGGCGACATCAAGGCCGTCGCCGAGCGGGTCCTGTCCGGCGATGCTCCCGATGCGGTCGATGCGTCGGGCACACGATCCGAGATGGCGCTGCTCGACGAGTTCGTCGAGCACGTGCTCACGTTCGTCGATCTCGAGCACATCGGGCCGCTGCGCGTCGTCGCCGACACCGCCAACGGAATGGGCGGCCTCGTCGTGCCCGCCGTCCTCGACCGCCTGCCCGGGGTCGAGTACGAGGTGATGTTCCCCGAGCTCGACGGCACGTTCCCCAACCATCCGGCCGACCCGCTCCAGCCGGCCAACCAGAAGGCGCTGCGCGCCCGGGTCACGGCGGGCGGATTCGACATCGGGCTCGCCTTCGACGGCGACGCCGACCGCGTCTTCGTGGTCGACGAGACCGGAGCGGGGCTCAGCGGCTCCACCACCACCGCCATCCTCGCGTCGTCCGTGCTCCGCCAGCACCCCGGCGCCACGGTCCTGCACAACCTGATCTGCTCGCGCTCGGTGCCCGAGGTCGTGTCCGAGGCGGGTGGAACCCCGGTGCGGACCCGAGTCGGTCACAGCTACATCAAGCAGGTCATGGCCGAGACCGGTGCCCTCTTCGGTGGCGAGCACTCGGCGCACTACTACTTCGCGCGCAACTTCAACGCCGACAGCGGCCTCATCGCATCGCTCATGGTCATGGCCGAGGTCGGCCGGCTGGGCCAGCCGCTCTCGGTGTTGCGCAAGCCGTTCGAGCGGTACGCCTCGAGCGGAGAGATCAACACCGAGGTCGACGACGCAGCCGCCGTGATCGAGCGGGTCAGCGAGGCGTTCGCCGATCGCGATCAGGATCGCCTCGACGGGCTGACCGTCGACTGCGGCGACTGGTGGTTCAACCTGCGGCCGTCCAACACCGAGCCGCTGCTCCGTCTCAATCTCGAGGCCCCCGACCGGGCGTCGTGCGACGATCACGTCGCCGAGCTGCTCGCTCTCATCACGAGCTGAACGCGACACCCGACCGCGCCGCACCATCGGCACCACCCATCACGAGCTGAACAAGGACGCCCCGTGGCCCTCTCTCCCGACCTGCTCTCGATCCTCGCCTGCCCCGAGGACAAGGGACCGCTCGTCCACATCGACGACGAGGCGGTGCTCTTCAATCCCCGGCTCCGTCGGACCTATGCGATCCGCGACGACATCCCCATCATGCTGATCGACGAGTCGACGAGCCTCGATGACGACGAGTTCGAGCGGTTGTCGGCGCTCGTCGAGAGTCGCGGCCTCTCGCCCACGTTCAGCGACACCGAGTGACGTTGCGTGACCGTCATCGGTCACGGATCGGACCATTTCCCCGAAAAACGTCAAGTTCGCGGGGAATCCGGCCGAAATGTCCGGTGATGGGCTCCCCTCATGTGACGAATACGTTACGATCTCCAGTCATGAGTCGTCAGAAGTCTCTCAAGTCCGCCGTGGCACTCGCGGTGGCAGCGGGCACGATCGCCGTCGTTCCGACGCTCGACGCCGGGCCCGTCTCGGCGGTCGACGCGTGCACCGCCGACGGTGCGTGTGCCGGAGGTGAGTTCTTCGCCATCGAGCCGGCGCGCGTGTTCGACAGCACCGGCACCGGTGGTCCGGGCCGGATCGACGCCAACGGTGCGGTCAACGTCCCCGTCACGGGTGTGGCCGGCATCCCGAGTGACGGCGTCCTCGCCGTCGCCGCCAAGGTCACCATCGCCGGAGCGCCGGGGCGTGGCTTCGTCAGCGTGCGCCCGTCCGACTTCTCTCCGGGCGGCGGCGACGAGCTGACCTCGCTGATCAACTTCGAGAACCCGGGCTCGGTCGTCGGCAACTTCGGCATCATCGGTGTCGGAAGCGCGGGCGAGTTGACCGTCGACCTCTCGTCCGAGGCGCCGGGCGACGTCCGCGTCATCGTCGACGTCTTCGGCTGGGTCGCCACGTCGAGCTACCGCCCGGCGGGTGGCACCGATCCCGATCCCACGCTCGGCGGTCGCATCGTCACCCAGACCCCGCAGCGACTGCTCGACACCCGACCGGGCCAGGGCCCCGACGACGGACGCGAGGGAGCGCTCGGAGGCGGCGAGCGTCTCACGATCCCGGTGCGCGGTCAGGCCGGCGTGCCCGACTCCAGCAACGTCGTCGGCGTCGCACTCAACGCCACCGGCATCAACACGTCGGGGTCCGCGGCCGAGACCTTCCTGTCGATCTCGCCCGACCCGGTGCCCGACGGCGCCGCCTCGTCCGACACGTCCACCGGCAACTATCGGCCCGGTGACATCACCGCCGACTTCGTGATCGTCCCGGTCAACGCGGACGGCGACATCTCGCTCTTCAACGCCTTCGGCGACCTGAACGTGGCGATCGACGTCGTCGGGTACGTCGAAGCGGGTTACGCGGAGTCGTCGTTCGCCGGTCGCATCGTGCCGCTCGAGGCACCGTTCCGTGCGTTCGACACCCGCCAGGCCGAGTTCGACAGCGTGCGGTTGGGGGCGCAGTCCTGGGAGGACTGGAGCTTCGAGGACTTCGCCGCATCGGTCGAGCTCGACGGGGCGCCCGTCGGTGCCCAGAGCGGTCTGCTCGGCAACCTCACCGGGTTCAGCTTCCAGACGGCGTTCCCCGGCGGACCCGACCGCACGTTCATGACGCTCAACCCGACCGAGGCGAGCCCGTTCGATTCGGCGCCGAGCAACTCGAACCTGAACCACCTCGGCGCCGGCGCCACCGGCAACATGGGCCTCGTGACCTACGGTTCGAACGGTGACGGTGACCCCCAGATGGTGTCGGCCTTCAACTCCGAGGGCCAGGTGCACTACACGCTCGACGTCTTCGCCGTCATCCTGGCCGACTGACGTTCGGCCGAGCGAGGTGCCCGACGACCCCACGGGCGTCGGGTGATCCGGCGACTGCGCCGCCGGCGGCGGCGGTCGCCTCGACCTCTCGCCGTGTTGCACGTCCCGAAGTCGGGCGGCAACACGGTCCTCGCGGCGATCCGCGCCTCGTTGCCCGACGACGCCTGGGCGCCGTATCACTTCGATCCGGTGATGTTCGGTCCGCTCGCCGACGAACCGATCCCCGAGCAGCAGCGGCCGCTGACCGTTCCCGATCCGAGCGAGCTCACCCGGTACCTCGGCGCGTCGGGCCACTACGCGTTGCCGACGCTGCTGGCGGGCTTCTCCGCCGCCGACGTGGTCCTGCTGCTGCGCGAGCCGCGGGCGCGCCTGCTGTCGCACTACGAGTACTGGCGCGGCCTGCCCGACGAGCACCTCGACGACGGCTACACCTGGTCGGTCACGGCCACGGCG
The DNA here is from genome assembly GCA_039198505.1 of Actinomycetota bacterium. Taxonomy (GTDB): domain Bacteria; phylum Actinomycetota; class Acidimicrobiia; order Acidimicrobiales; family Ilumatobacteraceae; genus Ilumatobacter_A. The sequence continues at coordinate 5,411 of JBCCTP010000230.1, forward strand.
TCCGAGCTCGATCTCACGGACTGGATCGCCGATCCCCGGGTGGCGTACCAGACCGACAACATCGTGGTCCGCATGGTGCTCGGGCGCCACGATCGCATCCCCGACGCCGACTTCATCACCGAGGAGCACCTGCCCGACCTGGCCCACGAGGCCAGCGCCGCGGTCGCGACCCTCGGCCACGTCGACGTGCTCGAGCGCGGTGCGTCCATGTGGGCGTCGCTCGGTCGGCGGATCGGGCGTCCCGAGCTGGTCGCACCCCCGAGCGAGAACGTCACGGGTCGCCGAGGCGACAAGCCGATCGACCCCGCCACCTTCGACCGTCCCGAGTTCGCCGTCCGGCTCGATCGCTGTACGCGGGGCGACGCACTGGTCTGGGAGTCGGTGGCGAGACGCGTCGGCGTCGACCACCCCCGACGGCTCGCCGACCACACGTGGGAGCGGCGTCTCGGCGAGGTGGCGGCCGGCGACGGAGCAGGCGACCCGGGTCCCGGCGCGCACCGATAGGCTCGGTCGGGCTGGGCTGAACGCACGGTGCCTGATGGCCCCGGCCCGGTTCGACCATCCGACCCACCCGTCGAACCACTCCGAGGGAGTTTCACCATGTCCACGTTCGCCGCTCGTAAGGACTGGCGTGTCGCCGACCTGTCCATGGCCCCGTTCGGCCGCAAGGAGATGATCCTCGCCGAACACGAGATGCCCGGCCTCATGGCACTGCGCGAGGAGTACGGAGAGTCCAAGCCGCTCGCCGGCGCCCGCATCTCCGGCTCGCTGCACATGACCGTGCAGACCGCCGTGCTCATCGAGACGCTCACGACCTTGGGCGCCGAGGTCCGCTGGGCCAGTTGCAACATCTTCTCCACACAGGACCACGCGGCGGCCGCCGTCGTCGTGGGGCCCGACGGCACCGTCGAGGAGCCCGACGGGGTTCCGGTGTTCGCCTGGAAGGGCGAGACGCTCGAGGAGTACTGGTGGTGCACCGAGCAGATGATGACGTGGCCCGACGCCGCTGACGGAACGAGCTACGACGGTCCCAACATGATCCTCGACGACGGCGGCGACGCCACGTTGCTGCTGCACAAGGGAGTCGAGTACGAGAAGTCGGGTGAGGTGCCCGACCCCACGTCGGCCGACAACCCCGAGCTCGCCATCGTGCTCGGCCTCCTCCAGCGCTCCATCAAGGACGATCCGGGCAAGTGGACCCGCATGGCCGCCGGCGTCAAGGGCGTCACCGAGGAGACGACCACCGGCGTGCACCGCCTCTACAAGATGATGGAGGAGGACGAGCTCCTCTTCCCGGCGATCAACGTCAACGACTCGGTCACGAAGTCGAAGTTCGACAACCTCTACGGCTGCCGGCACTCGCTCGTCGACGCCATCTGCCGCGCGACCGACGTGATGATCGGCGGCAAGGTCGCCGTCGTGTGCGGCTACGGCGACGTCGGCAAGGGCTGTGCCGACGCGATGAAGGGCCTCGGCGCCCGCGTCATCGTCACCGAGATCGACCCCATCAACGCCCTCCAGGCGGCCATGGAGGGCTACGAGGTGACCACAATGGAGGACGCCTGCGCCCGGGCCCAGATCTTCGTCACCACCACCGGCTGCAAGGACATCATCACGGCCCGCCACTTCGAGCAGATGCCCGACGACGCCATCGTCTGCAACGTCGGCCACTTCGACTGCGAGATCGACGTCGCCTGGCTGGACAAGAACGCCAAGGTGAAGGACACGGTCAAGCC
>JBCCTP010000231.1:0-7140 GCA_039198505.1 Actinomycetota bacterium
CCGACTCGACCGTCGGCGGTGATGCGCATGTTGCTCGGACCCGGATCGCCGTGGACGACGGTCGTCGGTTCGTCGGAGACCGAGGCGAACACGGCGAGGACGTCGGCGGCGACGTCGTCCGGGAGCGCGGCCAGATCTGCGTCGACACTGCGGCCGCGGCGGTCGAGCTCGGCGACCGGCACGCAGCCGGGGCGCTGCGGATGGCCGGACATCACGACGTGCAGTCGGCACAGTTCGGTGGCGACGAGCCGCCAGTCGGCGATCGTCGACGGCTCCCGACCCTCGATCCACTCCTGGACCACGACGCCACCCGCCTCCGGTTCGCCGTCAGCGGTCGGGGCGACCCGCGGCACGAGGAACCCCAACGCTCCGAGGCGCTCGACGAGGTCGAGTTCCCACGCGAGGGACTCCGATGAGCGACGGCTGGAGCGGATCGCGACCTGACCGTTCGGCGACGTCCCGCGCCAGACCTCGTTGCGGTGACCGCCCTCGACACGCTCGATCGGCGAGACGCCCGGCCAGGCTCGGACGTCGGGCGGCATCGGGCCATGCTCGCAGTACCCTTCCACGGCCGTGAAGACCGACCTCGCCCCGACGCAGCCCCGCCGACGCATCGTCGTCGCCGCCGCTGTGGCCGTGCTGGCGCTCGGCGCCACCGCGTGTCAGTCCGACCCGGGCCCGAAGCGGGTGGCGCAGGACATCATCGAGGCCGAGCGCGAGCGCGGGACGCTGACCGAGTCGCAGGCCGAGTGCATGCTCGAGAAGCTCGACGACTACAGCGACGGTCAGCTCCGCGATATCGACTCGGGCCTCAACGCCGGCCCGGGGAGCTCCGAGCTCGCCGAGGCCGAGGACGACATCGCGGCCTACGAGGCAGATCTCGCCGAGTGCGTCGCCCCCGACGACACCTGAGTCAGAGCCAGGAACAGCACGTTTCGGACCCGGCACCGGATGTGCTGAGAACAGCACGTTTCGGACCCGGCACCGGATGTGCTGAAGACAGCACGTTTCGGACCCGGCACCGGATGTGCTGTTGTCAGGGCGAGGGGGCGGGTGCCGGCGCCGTTGCTGCGGCGGCCTTCTTCTTCTTGGGCGGCGGAACACCGACGGCCGGTGCGCCGTCGGCCTCCTTCGGCCAGCGGCGGCGGCTGACGATCGACAGCATCCGCAGCAGCTTCATCGCCACCTCGTCCTCCTGAGCAGGACGCGACTCGATCACACCGTCGGCGATCATCCGGTTGATGACCTCCTCGCCGAGTTCGGTGCGGACGATCGTGAGGGTCCAGTCGTTGTCCTTGCCGATCCCACCGGTGGCGATGTCGGAGTGCTCGGCCGCGAAGTCGGGGCAGTTCTTGCAGCCCTGGCGCGTCCAGGCGTGGCACTCCTTCAGGTCGATCTCGTGGTACGAGCCGTCCTTCATCCAGATCTGGAAGACGCCCTTGATGTTCATCTTCTTCATGTCCTGCTTCTTGAGGCCGTACTTGTCCTCGAAGAGCTCTTTGAAGATGGCGTCGTCGAACGTCTTCGAACACAGCAGTCCGATGTTGAAGAGGAACGGCTTGGCGACCTTGCCGGCCTTGCGGTCCCACATGACGGGCGGCGACGAGGTCTGGCACCCCATGCCCACGAGGGCGAGCCGTTCGTACCCCTTCTCACGCGCCTCGGGGAGCGCGAGCGGGTTGGCGCAGTACGTGTAGCGAGACCCGGCCGTCGCGAGGATCTCCTCGCGAGTCGACACGACCATCGGCTTGGCCTTCCAGGCGTCGTCGTCCTCGACGCCCGAAACGAGAGCGGCGTCGATGTAGTCGTTCTCGCGGAGCCAGAGCAGCATCGTCGAGACGAACCCACCGTCTTGGCCGCCTTCGTGCACCGTCTCGTCGGCCGCGCGAGTCAGCAGCAACTGACGCCAGATCCCCGACATCTCGTCGGGCTCGCGCACCCGCCCGAACAGGTGCATGTCGGCCGAGGGTTCCCACGCCCGGAAACGCGGGCACGCACGCGTGCACGTGGTGCATCCTCCGCCCGAACCGAATCCGTGGACGCAGTCGTCGAGTCCGAGTTCCTCCTCGAGATGGAAGGGGATGTACTTGCCCTCTTCGTGCTCGTAGCCGATCACGTCGTGCGGACACGTGACGACGCACCCGGCGCATCCGGTGCATAGCCCGGTCGTGATGACCTCGGAGTAGAGCTCCTTCCACTGTGCAGTCCAGCGACCCGCTTGGGCCGGAGGTGTCGGGGCGGGGTCGCCCGTGTCGACGGGGGGATCCTCGACGGTGGTCATACGTCGACTGTAGGTGCGCTCGCGATGGCGGGAGGAACCCGCATCGGTGTGGTCGGTCACGCCACGGCGATCGGGCCCTCGGCGAACGGTCCGGGCCGGTCGTCACGTGGGTCTACGCTGCGCGGCGATGGAGACCAGGTCGTGACGACACCCGACTTCGCGGACCATCCGGCGCAACCGATCGCGTCCGCACGGCTCGAGCCCGGCGGCATCGTGCAGGTCGCCTGGCCCGACGGCATCACCCACGCCGCGTACGCGGTGTGGCTGTTCGAACAGACCGTCGGGATCGATTCGGTCACCCGGGAGGCGACGATCGATCCGGCCGCCCTTCCGCACCACGAGCACCTCGTCGACGTCGCCGTCGATCTCGCGGGTCACCTCCGGCTCGGGTGGGCGGACGGTTCGATGTCGACGGTCGACTCCGGTTGGCTGCGCTGCGTCGCCGACGATCGACACCTCCCGCGTGCCTCCCTGGGCGACCCCGTCACGTGGACGGCCGACGAACTCGGCTCGGTGCCGACGTTCTCGGCACCCGACGTGATGATGCGTGACGACGCGTTCGCCGACTGGCTCACCGCACTCGCCACGTTCGGCGCGGCTCGGCTGAGCGATGCGCCGACCGACGACGACGCAGCCGCAGCGATCGCAGCCCGCATCGGTCCGATCCGGGGCAGCAACTTCGGCGGTGTCTTCACCGTGGAGGCGGCGGCGCAACCCGACTCGACGGCGAACACGGGGGTCGGCCTCGGCCAGCACACCGACCTCCCGACCCGCGAGGTGCCGCCGGGCTTTCAGTTCCTGCATTGCGTTCGCAACGAGGTCAGCGGCGGTCGATCGCGCCTCACCGACGGTCTCGCCGTCGTCGAGCGTCTCCGCCGCGATCACCCCGACCACTACGAGGCGCTCACGACGATCGAGTGGGTCTTCGCGAACCGGTCGCCGTTCGAGGATCATCGGTGGATCGGGCCGATCATCGACGGTGGCTCGGGGCGGACCCCGCTGACCATCCGCGGCTTCTACCCCGTGCGCCTCGCACCGATCGCACCCGTCGAGGAGCAGGCCCGGGCGTATGCCGCGCTGCGTACGTTCTCGGCGGTCGCACACGATCCCCGCCTGATGATCACGACCGAGTTCCGGCCCGGCGACGTGATCGGATTCGACAATCGCCGCGTCCTGCACGGGCGCGACCCGTTCGATCCGGGGACCGGTGCACGCCGCCTCCGTGGCTGGTACACCGACCACGACGACCTCTACTCGCGGTTGCGCGTGCTCCGTCGGCCGACCGGCGTCAGGAGCACTGCATGACTCGGCAGGGTGGCAGCAGCGCGGTCTTCATCACCTGTGCGGTCACGGGCTCGGGCGACACCGTCGGCAAGTCCGATCGCGTGCCGTTCACCCCCGAGGCGATCGCCGACGACTGCATCGCCGCGGCTCGGGCCGGAGCCGCGATCGCACACGTCCACGTGCGCGATCCGATCACCGGCGTTCCGTCCCGCGATCCCGAGCTCTACCGAGAGGTCGTCGACCGGGTGCGATCGTCCGACACCGACGTGGTTCTCAACCTCACGTCGGGGATGGGCGGCGACCTGGTGCTCGGGTCGGTCGAGCGACCGCTGCCACTCGACGATGTCGGGACCGACATGGCGGGAGCGACCGAACGACTCGCCCACGTCGCCGAACTCCGCCCCGAGATCACGACGCTCGACTGCGGGACCATGAACTTCGGCGAGGGCGATTACGTGATGACCAATACGACCGCGACCTTGAAGGAGATGGCGCGTCAGATCACCGCACTCGGGGTCCGGCCCGAGATCGAGGCCTTCGACACGGGGCACCTCTGGATGGCGAAGGCGCTCGCCGACGACGGGTTGATCGACGATCCGGTCATGGTCCAGCTCTGCATGGGGATCCCGTGGGGTGCGCCGGCCGACGTCAACACGTTCATGGCGATGGTCAACAACATCCCCGAGTCGTGGACGTTCAGCGCCTTCTCGATCGGACGGCTGCAGTTGCAGTACGTCGCGCTGGCAGCGATCGCGGGCGGCAACGTCCGGGTCGGGCTCGAGGACAACCTCTACCTCGGTCGGGGTGAGTTGGCGAGCAACGCTCAACTCGTCGAGCGGGCGGTGTCGATCCTCGACGGCATGAACATCGGCGTGAAGTCGGCCGCCGTGGTCCGCGACGAGCTCGCGCTCGTTCGGCACGGCTGAGCACGTGACACCGGGAGAGATCCGCACGGTCGCCGCGATCGGGTGCGGGGTCATCGGGGCCGGGTGGGTCGCCCGGTGGCGATGCGCCGGGGTCGCCGTGCGCGTCGCCGACCCGTCTCCCGAGGCCGAGTCGATCGTCGCGGACACCACCGCCCGGGCGCTCGTCGCGTGGTCGTCCCTCGGGATCGCGCCTGCCGCCGACGCCGTGGGCGACCTGACGATCCACTCCTCGATCGACGAGGCGGTCGACGGCGCGGATCTCGTCCACGAGAGTGTCCCCGAGCGACTCGACGTGAAGACCGAGACGCTGGCGACCATCGACGCAGCGGCGTCACCCGATGCGGTCGTAGCGTCGTCGACCTCGGGGTTCCGGCCCACCGAGCTCGCCCGTTCGCTGGAACGGCCGGAGAGGTTCCTCGTCGCGCATCCCTTCAATCCCGTGTATCTCATGCCGCTCGTCGAGGTGGTGGCGGGCGAGCGAACCGAGGCGGACGTCGTCGAACGCGCCGAGCGGGCGTTCACCTCGATCGGGATGCGACCGCTCAGGGTGCGTCGCGAGATCGATGCGTTCATCGCCGATCGACTCCTCGAGGCCGTGTGGCGTGAAGCGCTGTGGCTCGTGCACGACGGCGTCGCCACGACCGCCGAGATCGACGAAGTGATGGTGCAGGCGGTCGGTCTCCGGTGGGCGCAGATGGGCCTGTTCGAGACGTACCGCACCGCCGGCGGGGCCGCCGGGATGCGTCACTTCCTCGCTCAGTTCGGCCCGGCGCTGCAGTGGCCGTGGACGAAGCTCACCGACGTCCCGGAATGGACCGACGAGCTGGTCGAGACCATCGCATCGCAGTCCGACGATCAGTCGGGTCACCGCACGATCGACGAGCTGCTCGCCGACCGCGACCGCAACCTCGTCGCCCTGCTGTCCACCCTCGAACAACTCGACTCCGGCAACGGAGTCGCAGCGGGCGCAACCCTGGCGACATTCCGCCGTTCACGCTCCGCCCGCTGAGGCCGTCGAAGGCGGGCACGCCCCTTCACACTATTGTAGCGATATCGCTTGAATAGTGTGAAGAGCGGAGAGGATGTGCGAATGAAGCCAGAAGGTGACTACGTGACGGTCGCGGATGCGTCGGACCAACTCGGGGTCAACCAGCAACGTGTTCGGGCTCTGCTCGCAGGTGGCGACCTGAGCGGCCGTCGGATCGGTCGGGTGTGGTTCATCGATCCGAACTCGCTCGCCGACTATCGACACGTTCGGCAACCTGGCGCCGGTCGTGCACTCGCGTCTGCGACGGCATGGGCTGCGCTGCTGACTTCGTTCGCGAGCGATGCCACCGACGACGTGGTCGCGGCATTCTCCATCGTCGGCGAGCGAAGGGCGCGGATTCGCGCTCTTCGCTACCGAGACCCCGACGATTGGCGGTGGCTGGCTCGTCGTCGAGCGACTGTCCGACGATACGACACGCGCACCGCCTACCTGAGGCGGCTGCGTTCGGAGGACGACACGATCCCGGCCGGTGTGAGCGCCGGTGTTCGTCATGGGCTGGCCGTGGCTGACGAGGGCTTCGACGCGTACATCGACCCGTCCCAAGCAGCGCGGCTCACCGAGCAGTACCGGCTCCGACCTGATGGCGGGGGAAGCGTCACCCTCCGGACGATCAACCTCTCCGAGACGGAGCAACTCGCCGTCATCCACCGCCGAGCGCTCCCGGAGCTCGTGACCGCAGTCGATCTGTGTGAGGATCGAGATCCTCGGACAGCAGCTGCAGGGCGTCGACTGCTTGTCGATCTCGTCGGCGCAGCAGGGCCAACGACCGCATGAGGCCCGCTCTCAACGATGAGCCGCTGTCTCTGAGCGAGGGTGATACTCCGACGTGGGCCATGTGGTCCAAGCTCGTCGAGCTGTCACGCCATTTGAGGCTGGACGACTGGCTTCTCGTCGGAGGCCAGATGGTGGCCCTTCACTGTCATGTCGCCGGCGTGACACCGGGACGTGTCACGACCGACGTCGACGTTCTCGCCAATGTCGTCGCCACCTCCGACGCGCTCGCGGCGTGTCGTGAAGCCGCTCGTGCGATGAACCTCGAGCCGCAACCGTCTCTCGATGGACGTCACCAGCACCGATTCCGCAACGATGAGATGATCCTCGACGTCCTGGTCCCGGACCACACGCCCAAGCATCTGGTGTTGCGTCTCTTGGGACGCGATCCAGTTCCGATCGTGGGCGGAGCTCGAGCGCTTCAGCGCGCCGCGTACTGCTCCGTCGACACTGTCGCCGGCCTGGCTGAGATTCCGATTCCTGATCTGAGGGGAGCTCTCGTGCTGAAGGCCCGTGCATGGACCTCCGATACCCGCGACCGTGACCGCCACCTCTTCGACCTCGCACAACTGTCCGCCCCTATCGACGACCCGCTGTCGTTCGGCGAGTGTCTCGACAACAAAGAACTCCGGGCGTTGCGGCGAGTCGACATGGCACTCGCCGCCACCAGTGATCCGTGGCTTCGAATCGCAGACGCCCGCCGTGCCGAAGCGATCGAGGCATGGCAGACCGTCACGGCTCCGTGAGCAAGCCAACTAGATGTGATGACCGTGGAGGTTGTCCCTGGCGGGATGGGATTGTTGGTCCGCTGATCAGGTGAGCCCTCCGAG
>JBCCTP010000232.1:0-7133 GCA_039198505.1 Actinomycetota bacterium
ACAGCGCCTGGCGCTGCGTCTCGTGGTCGACCGTTCCGCTGAGCGTGATCGCCGTGCCGGCGAACGACGCCGAAGCGTCGAGCGACGAACCGTCGGCGTTCGCCGCTTCGGCGTCGTTCGCCGGCACGGCGAACACGCGCAGCGGAACGGTCGACAACGAGACGCAGCGCCAGGCGCTGTTCGACGGCGCTCTCGCCGCCGTCGGAGGCGACGAATCGCTCGTCATCGACGAGCTGGTGGTCGCCGGAACCGTCGGAGGCGACGACCTCGCTTCGGCCGATGAACGAGCCGCCTCGTTCGCCGGACTGCTCGCTGCGCTGCCTCCGAACTTCGCGGCGGCCGAGGCCTCCCTCGGCGGCTCGCTGACGCTCTCGGGCAACTATCTCGACGACGATGCGGCGGCGGCGGCCGAAGCCGCCGCCCTGGCGGCCGGCGTCGACCCCGCCGACCTCGCGATCGAGCCCCGACCGCAGGCCACCGAGGACGATCGCGACGCACTGATCGCCGACCTCAATGAGCTGTTCGTCGACCAGACGATCCAGTTCGCGCCCTCGAGCTCCGCGATCCTGCCCGAGTCCGAGCCGCTGCTCGACGAGGCGGCCGCCGCGCTCATCCAGTTCGACCTGACCGGGATCGACATCACCATCGAGGGTCACACCGACTCCGACGGCAGCGAGGAGAGCAATCTCGCGCTCAGCCAGGGTCGCGCCGAGGCGGTCGCCCAGGCACTCGTCGATCGGGGCATCGACATCGGAGCGCTCACGCCGATCGGGTTCGGGGAGACCGAGCCGATCGCACCCAACGACACCGACGAGAACAAGGCACTCAACCGTCGGGTCACGTTCAGCGCCACGGCCTGAACCCGGCACACCACGCCGTCCCCATTCCACGCCACGAGACACCAGACCGACAGAGCAGACCGAGACACCGAGAGAAGACGAGAATCGCCATGGGATACGTGTTCGGACGAGCGTTCTGGTGGATCATCGCCGCGCTCCTCCTCGGGTTCGTGATCGGGTACTACTGGAACGGCTGGCGTCGGAATCGCTGGGTCTACTCGTCGTCCACCTCCGCGAGCGGGACCACGCCCGAGGCCGATGCGAGCGAGGCGTCGCAGTTGCGGTCCCGGGTCGCCGACCTCGAGGCCGAAGCCGAGTCGCTCAACGCCGAGAACGGCCAGCTCGCCACCCAGGTGTCCGACCTCGAGACGAAGCTCGCCGACTGCCGCGCCGAGGTCGATGCGCTGCCGTCCGCTTCGCCGGCCGCCGCCGGGGCCGCGGGTGCTGCCGGTGGAGCGGCCATCGCCTGGTTCGCATCGCTGCCCGACGCCGACGACGAGCCGCCCCCGCCGGCCGACCCGTACGCCGGCGTCGACTACGACCTCGACGCAGCCGCAGCCGCGATCGGCTCGAAGGTCGTGATGGACGACCTCAAGGTGGTCGAGGGGATCGGTCCGAAGATCGAGGAGTTGCTGCAGGCGGGCGGAGTCGGTACCTGGGCCGGGTTGGCCACCACGGCGGTCGAGCGTCTCCAAGAGATCCTCGACGGCGGTGGTCCGAGGTACCAGGTCCACGATCCCGGAACGTGGCCCCGGCAGGCCGACCTTCTGGCGTCGGCCCGCTGGGACGAGTTCACGACCCTCACCGACGAGCTCGACGGCGGGCGCGAGTAGATCGCAGCGGCGCCGCCCGCCTTCAGGATCGATTCAGGTTCCTCTCACGAACCACTCACCTGCGCCGTCCATGATGGACGCGTGCAGGCGACCGATCCCGGCGAGACCCGTCATCGCGTCGTGATCGTCGAGGACGATCGGTCGTTGCGCGAGATGCTCGTCGCCGTGTTGGCCGGACACGGCTACGACGCCACGGCTCACCCCGACGCCGAAGCGCTCATCGCGGTGGGGCTCGACGAACGAGACGCTCTCCTCGTTCTCGACGTCGGTCTCCCCGGGATGGACGGACTCGATCTCTGCGCCCGGTTGCGGCGTGACCGCGTCGTGGTCCCGATCCTGATGCTGACCGCTCGCCACGACACTCCCGACCGTGTGGCCGGCCTCGATGCCGGAGCGGACGACTACCTGGTCAAGCCCTTCGCCCTCGACGAACTCCTGGCACGGGTCCGAGCGCTCGTGCGTCGCGGGACCGACCTCGGCTCCTCCAGCTCACAGCCGGCATCGGCCGAGCGTCGGGTCGGCGATCTCGTGATCGATCACGACCTCCGTGCGGCGTGGCGTGGCGAGACCGAGCTCGCGCTCACCCAGCGCGAGTTCGATCTCCTGTGGTTCCTCGTCGGACGGAGCCCGTCGGTGGTCACCCGGGAACTGCTGCACGAGCACGTGTGGGGCACCGACGCCGAGTTCATGTCGAACTCCCTCGAGGTCTTCGTGTCCCAGCTTCGCCGGAAGACCGAGGTCGGTGGAGCGGCACGGCTGATCCACACCGTGCGCGGCGTGGGATACACCGTGCGCACCGAGGCCGAACGCGCCGGCGCATGAGGCTGAGCGTTCGGCTCGCCCTCGTCTTCGGGCTACTCGGCCTGGTGGCGGTGGCGTCGGTCGCCGTGGCGTCGTACACCCTCGCTGCGTCGGAGACCCTCGATGCGATCGACGACGAACTCCGCGATCGCGTCCTGCCGTTGGCGCGGATCGGCGGCGAGGTGGACACCGAGGAGTTCGCCGAGCCGGTGGCGGAGCGTCTCCAGCAGGCACTCGACGACCCGGGATCCGCAGAGTTCGACGGGGCGGTCGGTCTCGGTGCGGGCCTCGGCGACACCGAGGTGCGCCTCCTGTTCGCCGACGGAACCGCTCTGACCGACTCCGACGTCCTGAGGGACGTCCCCGTGGACGTCCCGGTCGACGGCGAGGAGTTGGCGCACGATGCCGACGCGTCCCCGACCACGCTCGACACCGTTGCGATCGGCGGGCGTGAGCACCGCGTCTTGACGTCGTCCGTCGATCCTCCGTTCGACACGGACCCGGAGCTCGTCGGCTTCCAGCTGTTCCGCGACCTGTCGACCGAGAACGCCGCACTGTCGAGCCTTCGGTGGAGGCTTCTCGTCCTGTCCCTGGTCGCCGGAGCGGCTCTGGCGTCGATCAGCTGGGTGGTCGGCAGGCGACTGGCGCGGCCGCTGGTCACTCTCACCTCGGCCGTCGAGGATCTCAGCTCACTCGACGACGTGCCGGGTCGCGTCGAGATCGATCGCGACGACGAGATCGGTCGACTGGCGAACAGCTTCAACAGTCTGATGTCGGCGCTCGAGGTCGGCCGCGAGCAGCAGCAACGCCTCGTCGCCGATGCCAGCCACGAGCTCCGGACTCCGCTCACGTCGTTGCGGATGCGGGTCGAGTACCTCGCCGAGCAACGGTTGACCCCCGACGAGGCCGACCCGATGTTGCGGGCCGCGGTGGCCGACACCGAGCAGCTGTCGGCGTTGGTGTCCGACATCGTGGATCTCGCGTCCACCGTGCGGGTGAGCGAAGACGAGCGCGGCGAGCGTGAACTGCGCGACGTCGTGCTCGACGTGGCGCACCGGGTCGAGTCGGCGACGGGGCGCACGATCGAGGTCGAGGCCGACGGATCCCGAGCCGTCGTCGATCCGACCATGATCGAGCGTGCGGTGTTGAATCTCCTCACCAACGCGACCAAGTACGGACCCGATGACGGGCGGGTCCTCGTTCGGATCGCGGACCGACGGATCGAGGTGCACGACGACGGTCCCGGGATCGACGCCGAGGACGTCGACCACGTCTTCGACCGGTTCTTCCGGTCGCCGAGGGCGCGGTCGCGGCCGGGCAACGGCATCGGGCTGGCCATCGTGAAACACGTCGCCGACGCCCACGGCGGCGACGTGTGGGCGGGCCGCTCCGACCTCGGTGGCGCCCGCGTCGGCTTCAGCGTCATGTGAGATGACGCACCGGTGATGCCCCGGGCGCGATCTCTTCAGGGAGACCTCAGGTTCGCATCAGTCGGGTCTCACGCTGTCTCTTCAGGATCGGGTTCGTCCCATCCATGAACGTCACGAACCTCGTGACGGAGAGGAGAACCCATGACCCCCATCCGACTGATCGGCGCCCTCGCCGCCGTCGGCCTCCTGGCCGGCGCGTGCGGCGGAGGCGACGACGATTCGTCGCCCGAGGTGGTGATCGAGGGGATCGACCCCGACGCCGCCGCGGTCGACGCAGAGCCCGTGGCGCTCGACGACTCGGACGACGTCGAGGTGGAGCCCGACGACGAGTCGAGCACCGACTCGACGAGTGCCGAGTCCGAGGCGATCGGCCCCGACGCGTCCGAGGAGGAGCTCGCATTCGAGTTCGCCGACTGCATGCGCGACGAGGGCGTCGATTGGCCAGATCCGGTGGTGGCCGCCGACGGGAGCATCGATCTGCTGGGCGGCACTCCGCTCATCGACCTGCCGGTCGAGGATGCCCAGGCGGCCGCCGAGGTGTGCGGCTCCATCATCGCCGGCGCGAGCTTCCTGCCGAATGGTGGCCAGGGCCTCGACACCGAGACCCGGGACGACCTGCTCGAGTTCACCCAGTGCCTGCGGGACAACGGTGTCGACGTCGACGACCCCGACTTCGATGCCTTCGACGGCGGCGGCCAGGGCAACCCCCTGGGTGACTTCGACCCGAACGATCCGGCGAACGCCGACGCCATCGAGGCGTGCCAGAGCCTGTTCGCCGGCGCACCGGGAGGTGGCTGACGTGCCCATCGTCATCACCACCGATGCGACACCGAACGATCGCACCATCACCTCCCGCGACCCGGCGGCGCCGGTCCGGCCGGACGAGTCGTCCACGCCGACCGCCGGCCCTCCGGGCGACGGGCCTCCGACCTCCGACCACCACGGCACCCCGCGTGGGCGTCGCCGCTGGCCGATCTACGCCGGAGGTGCCATCGTGCTCGCCGGTGCCGCCGCCGCTGGGGTGACAGCGCTCGGGGACGTCGACTCCGGATCGAGCGACTCCGACGAACCGATCCGCCTCCGAGCGGTCACCGCGGAGACCCGTGACCTCGTCGAGACGTCGACCCTCGACGGCACGATGCAGTTCGCCGACGTGCGGACGGTCACGGCCGGCGCCGAGGGCGTCGTGACGGCCGAGCCCACCGTCGACACGGTGCTGGAGCGTGGTGACGCGATCCACGAGGTCGACGGCGAACCGGTCACGGTGCTCTACGGCGACACGCCGCTCTATCGCTCGATCGGGCCCGACACCGTCGGCGAGGACGTCGAGATGCTCGAGAGAAACCTCGCGGCGCTCGGCTACCACGTCGACGGCGACGACGAGGACGGAAATCCGGTTGACACCGGCTTCGTCGTCGACGGTGTCTATGACGACGCCACCGCCGATGCGGTCGCCCGATGGCACGACGATCTCGGCATCGATCGCTCCGACGTCCAGGACCCGACCGAGGGCGGCGCCGGTCAGAGCGGTGTCGTGCTGCCGAGCGACGTCGTGGTCGTGTCCGGTCCGACGCGTGTCCTCGACTCGTCGGTCGAGGTCGGCGACACGGTCGCGCGTGGCGCACCGATCGCCGACCTCGTGCCCGTCGACGACGTGTCCGACGGCCCGACCTTCGCCACTGCGGGCGTGGTCGAACTCTTCGTGTCGGCCGGCGACGACATCGTGTCGGGCGACGTGATCGCGTCGATCGACGAGGTGCCGGTCACGGCGATCGTGGTCGACCCCGCCGCGGAGATCGAGTTCGATCGCGAGCTGTCCGACGGTGTCGACGATGGCGGCGACGTGCGCGCGCTGGAGGAGATGCTCCTCTCGCTCGGCTACGACGGCGACGGAGACCTCGACGTCGACGACACGTTCGACGAGGCGACCGAGGTCGCCGTGACCGAGTGGCAGGAGGACCTGCTCGACACGTTCGACGGCGTCGACGTCTCCGGGTCCGTCGAACCGGCGGACTTCCTCGTGTTCGAGGTGGGGGAGCCGGGGGACGCCGTGATCGGTGACCTCCTCGTCGCCGACGACGAGGTCGTGGCCTCCGGCACGCTGATGTGGGCATCGTCCGATTCGGCGACCAGCCGGCTCGTGGCCACGTCGATCGCGGTCGCCGATCAGCAGCAGCTCGCCGTCGGCAACCAAGTCGACGTCGAGTTCCCGGACGGTTCGATCGTGGCGGGGACCGTGGTCGACGTCGCGACGTCGTCGACCGTCGACCCGACGGATCCGACCGCGGATCCCGAGCTCGCCGTGGAGATCTCGCTGACCTCGGTCCCCGAGTCCGCGGAGTCGCTGACCGAGGTCGACGTCGACGTGCTCGTCGTCGACGAGATCGCCGAGGGCGTGACGGTCGTTCCCGTGACCGCGCTCGTGGCCGTCGGCGACGGCACGTACACGGTCCAGACCGTCGACGCGACCGGTGCGACGCAGTTCGTCGCCGTCGAGCCGGGGATGTTCGACGACGGCGTGGTCGAGGTGTCGGGCATCCCGGCCGGCACTCAGGTCGTGGTGCCGGCATGAGTGCGATGACCTCACTCCTCACGCCGCACCTCGATCCACGGACGGCCGAGCGCCGGAACGGTGCCCGGCCAGCGGCAGCCCTCGAGATGCGCGACGTCGTCAAGGAGTTCCCGGGGCACCCACCGGTCCGGGCGCTCGACGACGTCTCCGTCCGGATCGACCACGGTGAGCTCGTCGCCGTGGTCGGTCCCTCGGGCAGCGGCAAGTCGACGCTGCTGAACGTGATGGGCACGCTCGACCGTCCGACGAGCGGCGTGGTCTCGGTCGACGGGGTGGACACCGCCACGTTGACCGATCGCCAGGTCGCCGGCACCCGTGCTCGCCGCATCGGTTTCGTCTTCCAGCAGTTCTTCCTGCTCGACGGCATGACCGCCGTGGACAACGTGGCCAACGGCCTCATCTACCAGGGGGTCCCCCTCGTCGAGCGCCGTGAGCGTTCGGCGGAGGCCCTCCGGCGGGTCGGACTGGGC
The DNA here is from genome assembly GCA_039198505.1 of Actinomycetota bacterium. GTDB lineage: Bacteria > Actinomycetota > Acidimicrobiia > Acidimicrobiales > Ilumatobacteraceae > Ilumatobacter_A. Next base: position 6,946 of record JBCCTP010000232.1, read on the forward strand.
CATCGCCTGAGTCACGTTCCGAACACCATGTCGGGCGGCGAGCGTCAGCGAGTCGCCGTCGCCCGGGCGCTGGTCCACGACCCGGCGTTCGTGCTCGCCGACGAGCCGACCGGCAACCTCGACTCCCGCGCGACCGGAGCGGTGATGGACCTGATCCGGGGACTCCACGACGAGGGCACCACCATCGT
>JBCCTP010000233.1:0-7126 GCA_039198505.1 Actinomycetota bacterium
AGCCGTAGGAGTTGCCCGCCGAGTCGGTGTTGTTATTGAAGAGGTAGATAGTGCCCCGGATCGACACCACGATCAGCCGCTGCTCGGCCGACTCCACGAGCTGCTCGAGGATCCGTTCGCCGGCCTTGTCGTGCACGACGAGGTCGTAGATCGAGTCGCACTCGGGGGTGGCGTACTCGGGATGTGAGCCGACGTCGAGGTACAGCCGGGCGCCGTTCTGGAGGAACACGTTGGAGCTGCGACCCCACGACACGACACGCCGGAAGAGGTAGCGCGCGACCTCGTCGGGACTCAGACGGCGTTGCCCGCGCAGGGTGCAGGTGACGCCGTACTCGTTCTCGAGACCGTAGATCCGTCGGTCCACGAGGGCACGCTAGCCCGACCCCGACCGCTCGGGGGCGAGCGACGTCGGATCGACACGACGAAACCGGATCCGTGACCCGACCGGCGCCTGCGCGACCCGATCGAGATCGCCGGGATCGACGACTCCGATGAGCGGGTAGCCGCCGGTCGTCGGGTGGTCGGCGAGCATCACGATGGCCTCTCCCGACGGGGTGAGTTGCACGGCCCCGAGCACGAGTCCGCTGCTCGGTCGTGCCCCACCGCCGGAGCCGCTGGGGCCGGCCGGGGCGCTGAACCCGGTCGACGACGTGGGAGACGGCGCACGGAGTCGGACACCGACTCGGCTGACGTCATCGGTCACGGTCCACGGCCCGAGCGGGGCGTCGGCGACGAGCCGGCGATCGTCGGCCGAGGGGTCCCACAGACCGATCGGCTCGTCCGCCGCCGCTCGCTGCGGCGCGAAGTCGGTCGGAAGGTCCGTCCCCGGGTCGGCGCCGATCGGGACCTCGTCGCCCTCTACGAGTCGCGGCGGCCCGAGCCCGCCGAGGAGGTCGTGACCCATCGACCCGAGCACCGACTCGGTGACGAAACCACCCCGCACGGCGAGGTGCGTCCAGCGACGACCGGGACCGGGCCCGACGTGGAGGCGATCGCCCGTCGACAGGGTGACCCGGCCCGTCTCCGGCGAGGCGAGGGTCACCGGCGCCGCCGCGGTGACCGCCAGGCCGCCCAACGTCTCGATCACCGTCGTGCCGGGTGCATTACCGACCAGTCGGTTGGCCAGCGCCGCCGACGACCGGTCTGCCGGTCCCCCGCGCGGAACGCCGAGGTGGGCGTAGCCGGGGCGTCCACCATCCTGGAGTGTGGTGCCGTAGCCGATCGACGTGAGATGAACGGTCGATCGGATCATGGTGAGGTGAATCGGACGATCGTGCCGGGGGCCAGGAGGGCGGGCGGGTCGCGGTCGACGTCCCAGACGGCGACGTCGGTCGAGCCCAGCAGGTGCCATCCTCCGGGTGACGGGCTCGGGTACACGGCGGCGTAGCCGGCGGCGATGGCGAGCGAGCCGGCGGCGACCTCACGCCGCGGTGAGGCGCGGCGGGCGAGGTGCAGTTCGTCCGGGAGTCCGGTGAGGTACGAGAAGCCGGGACTGAACCCGCAGAACGCCACGCGGAGCGGAACATCGAGGATGCGTGCCACGACCTCCTCGGTGGTGAGTCCGGTGTGTTCCGCCACCTCGTCGAGGTCGGGACCGTCCATCGCGACCGGGATCGTCACGTCGGCCGCCGCGGGTTCGTTTCCGACGTGGCCGGGGTTGGTGACCCGGTCGGACGGGAGATCGGCGACGAGTTTGGCGACGTCGTCGATCCGACCGGGGCGTGCGATCACGACGACGTCCGACTCTCCCGGGACGACATCGTGAGTCGACTCGGCGACGGTGGGCCGCAGCACGTTGGCCCAGCCCGCGGGATCGGCCAGGTCGCTCACTCGGAGGGAGTCCCGGCCGAGACGTTCGATCCTCACGGGAGCTCCCTCGTCACGTCGACGGGGCGAACGGGCGGACCTCGACACCGGCGCGGTCGAGTTCGTCACGGATGCGGCCGGCGATCGCCACGGCGTCGGGCGTGTCGCCGTGAACGCAGACCGAATCGGGTCGCACGTCGACGGTGTTGCCGTCGATCGAGGCGACCCGGCCCTCGACGACCATCTCGACGACGCGGGCGGCGATCACGTCTGCGTCGTGGAGCACGGCGCCGGGACGATCGCGGCCGACGAGCCGTCCGTCGGAGAGGTAGGAACGATCGGCGAACGCTTCCTCCGCGACCGGCAGCGATGATGCGCGCGCCGCGGCGAGCAACGCCGAGCCGGGCGCTCCGAGCACCGTGAGCGACTCGGCGGCCTCGACGATGGCCACGGCCACGGCGTCGGCAGCGTCGGAATCGTCGATGACCGCGTGGTAGAGCGCGCCGTGGGGCTTGAGGTGGGTGACCGCTCCCCCGGCCACGCGGGCGAAGGCCTGGAGGGTGCCGATCTGTTGGATCACGGCGTCACGGAGATCGGTCGGGCTCATCGCCAGGTGGCGACGGCCGAAGCCGAGCAGGTCGGGATAGGAGACCTGGGCGCCGATCGACACGCCACGTTCGACGGCCGACTCGCAGGTGCGACGGATCGTCGACGGATCGCCGGCGTGGAACCCGCAGGCCACGTTCGCGCTCGTGACGATGTCGAGGAGCGCCTCGTCGTCGCCGAGTCTCCACACGCCGTACGACTCGCCGAGGTCGGCGTTGAGATCGATCGACCTCACGCCCGGATCGTACGCCGATGTCGGGGACCGCTGGGCAACCCCCGACGTGTCAGGTGAGGACAGTGGCGGCGTCGACGCGCTGGAAGCAGCGGCGGCCGTTGCCTCGCGACAGTTCGGCGACCTCGAGGTCGCCGGGCGCGATCTCGCGATCGTCGCCGGCCAGGACCGACACACCGAGCTGCACCGCCGCGGCGAGATCGAGCCCCTCGCTCCACCCCTCGGCCAGACGGGAGCGGATCGCCTCGGCGTCGCCCCCGATGGCGGCGTAGTCGCGTTCGTCGACGACCGTGCCGTCGTAGAGGATGTGGAACATCTGGTCGCCCGCCGGATCGTGGCCGACCTCGGCGACGAGGATCTCGACCTCCATCGGCTTCATCTCGTGGGTGAAGATGTTGCCGAGCATCTGGGCGTAGCTGTTGGCCAGGCTGCGTGCGTCGACGTCGTCGCGGGAGTACTGGAACCCCTTGAGGTCGGCGGCGCGAACGCCGGCGACACGGAGCTGGTCGAACTCGTTGTACTTGCCGACCCCGGCGAACGCGATGCGGTCGTAGATCTCGGACACCTTGCGGAGTGTCTCGGACGCGTTCTCGGCCACGATGGCGACACCCTCCGAGTACCGCAGTGCGACCAGCGCTCGGCCCCGGGCGATGCCCTTCCGCGCGTAGTCGGCGCGGTCCTTCATCATCTGTTCGGGGGCGACGTAGAACGGCATGCTCATGACGCGTCACCTCCCGAGTCGGCCGTGGCGGGTTCGGGAGGTGCCGCGTCGGCGAGACCGTCGATGATGCGGGTGTACCGATCGGCGAGTTCGTCGTCGTCGAGTTGGGTCCACCCGTCGGCGTCGATCGACGCGACGACCGGGAAGATGCCACGACGGAGATCGGGGCCTCCCGTGGCCGAGTCGGCGTCGGCCGCCTCCCACAGGGATCGCAGCGCGAGGTCGAGCGCCTCGTCCCGCGAGAGTGCGGTCCGGAAGCCGACCTTGATCACGGTGCCCGCGTGCAGGCTGCCCGAGCCGGTCGCGACGAAGTCCTTCTCCTCGTAGCGGCCCCCGGTGGCGTCGAAGTCCCAGAGGCGACCGATCTCACGGCGACGGTCGTAGCCGGCGAAGATCGGCACGACGACCATCCCCATCATCGCCTGCTGCAGGTTTCCCCGCACCATCATCGACAACTGGTTGGCCTTGCCCTCGAGGCTCAGCGACGACCCCTCGACCTTCTCGTAGTGCTCGAGCTGCAACTGGAAGAGTCGCACCATCTCCATGGCGGCACCGGCGGCGCCGGCGATCGCCACACCCGAGTGACGGTCGGCGGGGACGACCTTCTCCATGGTCCGGTGGGAGATGATGTTCCCCGACGTGGCGCGTCGGTCGCCCGCCATGACGACCCCTCCGTCGTAGCGCAGCGCTACGCAGGTGGTCGCGTGCGGAACCGACAGTGTCGACGATGCGTCGCCGGACGCGGTCGATGACACCGGATCAGCGAGACCGAGTCGTCTCAGCAGCTCCGGGAAGTTCGAGCCCGGGTCGTCGGAGGGCTCGAAGAACGGCATCGACACCGTCTACTGCCCGCCCTTCTGGACGTACGACTTGACGAAGTCCTCGGCGTTGGTTTCGAGAACTTCGTCGATCTCGTCGAGCAGGTCGTCGAGTTCGGCCTTCAGCTTGTCGCCGGATTCGGTGACGGCCGGCGCGTCGTCGACCGGGACGTCGTCGCGCTCGTCGGTGCGATCGACCTTGGACTTGTGCTGTCGCTCTGCCATCGGTCCTCCTGTGGGGGTGCGTCGTGGGCCGGGATCGAGTCGTCCGTCCGGGTCATTCGCCCAGGCGTTCGAGCAGCTCCCGAGCCGTGTCGCTCTCGTCGATCAACGTACCAACGTGTCCGGCGGTCCCGCGCAACGGCTCCATCATGGGAACGCGTCGGAGCGGGTCGCGTCCGATGTCGAAGACGAGCGAGTCCCAGTTCGCGGCGACGATGTCGGACGGGAACTTCTCGAGGCAGCGACCGCGGAAGTAGGCCCGCGTCGACTCGGGTGGCGTGGTCATGGCACGTTCGGCGTCGGCCGGCTCGACGAGCGTGGACAGTCCGGCGCGATCGGCGAGGCACTTCCCGGGTCGCATGTCGTGGTACTGCAGGTCGATCGCCTTCAACCGAGCGTCGCCGCGAGGGATGTCGTGGCGTCGGGCGTATCCGTCGACGAGTCGGCGCTTGGCGACCCAGTCGACCTGATCGGCGACCGAGTCGGGGTCGCTCTCGAGCCCCGTCAGGACGGACTCCCATCGACTCATCACGTCGGCGCCGACCTCCGCGTCGACGCATTCGAGTCCGTGCGTCTGTTCGTACTTCCGCGCCCGCTCGTAGAGCCCCCACTGGATCTCGAGCGCCGTGGCGCGCGACCCGTCTCGCAGCATGATCGTCTGGCGCAGGCTCGGGTCGTGGCTGACCTGTCGGATCGCCGCAACGGGATGACCGAGCAGCAGGTCGTCGCCGAGCTCGTCGTCTTCGATCATCGACAGCACGATCGAGGTGGTTCCGACCTTGAGGTACGTGGCGACCTCGCTCATGTTGGCGTCGCCCACGATGACGTGGAGCCGCCGGTACTTCTGGGGGTCGGCGTGCGGCTCGTCGCGCGTGTTGACGATGGGCCTCTTGAGCGTGGTCTCGAGGCCGATCTCCTCCTCGAAGAAGTCGGCCCGCTGGCTGAGCTGGAACCCCACCTCGTCGTGGGGGCGGCCCGGGAGTTCGCACCCCACCTTGCCGGCACCGCAGAAGATCTGTCGGGTGACGAAGTGCGGGGTGATCTGCGAGCTGAGACGGCCGAACGGCACCTCGCGGGCGATCAGGTAGTTCTCGTGGCAGCCGTAGCTGTTGCCCTTGCCGTCGGAGTTGTTCTTGTGGACGACGATCTCGGCGCCGTCGTCGAGGAGTGTGCGGGCGGCGTCCATCGCCCGCCGCACGATGAGGTCGGCAGCTCGATCCCACACGACCGCCTCACGTGCGGTGCGGACCTCGGGGATGGAGATCTCGGGGTGGGCATGGTCGACGTAGAACCGCGCGCCGTTGGTGAGGACCGCGTTGACGAGCGTGGTCTCGACCTCGGGAGGCATCGACTCGTCGAGCGTGAACCCGCGGGCGTCGTTGGCCGGTGACTCGTCCTCGAAGTCCCAGCCGATGCGACCTCGCTCACGCTGCGTCGCAGCGAGGTAGGCGTTGATCAGCATCGACGAGGCGGAGACCGGGTTGTTCTCGCCGTTGCGGACGAGAATGCCGTACTCGGTCTCGATCCCGCAGACCTTCGGCAGCGCCATGGGTGGACCCTAACCGGGTCCTCGCCCGGTGCGCGGTCCAGGCCGAGAGCGGATCGATTCGAGCCTCGTCGTGTGTCTCGCGCCCCGCGACGAATCAGATTCGACCACACTGGGTAGTCAACGCCCACGCAGCCGCCGACGGCGAGGGGACCCCGTGCCAACCACGATCATCACCGGCGCCGATTCACGGATCGGCGCATCGATCGCCCGTCGCCTTCACGCGGACGGACACGAGGTCGTCCTGGTCGGCCAGGACCCGGAACCGCTCGTCGAGCTGACACGTTCGGTCGGTGACGATCGGTGCTCGTTCCTCGTCGCCGACCTCACGTCTCCCACGATCTGCGCAGGTGTCCTCGCCGAGGTGTCCGATCGCCACGGCGCGATCGACGGACTGGTCACCCACGTCGGGAACGACCGGTTGTGGTCCGACGACGACCTCGGTCTCGAGTCGTGGCGGCGTGCCTTCGCCGACCAGTTGATCGCGTGCCACCAGCTCATCCTGGGTGCACAGCCGGCGCTCGCCAGGAGTGGTGGGAGCGCGGTCGTCGTGAGCGCCAGTTCGTCGGGGACCGATCGCGCGGTCGGCGCTGCGGCCGCCGCCTCCGACGGGGTTCGCAACGTGGTCCGCTCGCTCGCACTCGACATCGGGAGCACCCGTGGGCTCCGGGTCAACGGCGTGGCGCCCACCGCGTGCCCCGATGCCGCCGAGATCGCCGACGTGGTGGCCTTCCTGCTCGGTCGAGATGCGCGGTCGGTCAACGGGGCGATCGCCGTCGTGGCCGACGGCGACGCATCCCGCTCGATCCTGGGTGACGCGGGCCCGGCGCCACTCGCCCGACCCGCCTGATCAGCGGCCGGCGGCGGGAACCGGATCGACGGCTCGCGCCGGTGTCGCGGTCTCGTGGTGCAGTGCCTTCGACATCCGATCGAGGGCGGCGTCCACGTCGTCGACCGTCGTCTGCCACGAGGTGACGAAACGGATCACCCCCGGGGCGATGCGGTAGAAGAGCAGGTCGTCGGCGTCGAGGCGGTCGATCACCTCGTCGGGGAGGCGGAGGAACGCCATGTTGGCGTCGACACGGTTGACGACCTCGACGTCGAGTGCGGCGAGGCCGTCCGCGAGGCGACGCATCATGGCGTTCGAGTTCGCCGCCAGACGGAGCCACAGACCG
>JBCCTP010000234.1:0-7091 GCA_039198505.1 Actinomycetota bacterium
GCCGACCTCGCCGACGGTGGCGCGGCAGTCGATGAGCACGCGGCGCATCTCGGTCGACGGCATGCGGAGGGTGGCGTAGTCGCCCTCCTTGGCCACGAGCTGGACGGCGATGCCGGCCGAGCGGCCGATCTTGCCGCCGCCACCCGGGCGGAGCTCGACGTTGTGAACGGTGGTTCCGACCGGGATGAAGCGCAGCGGCATGGCGTTGCCGGGCTTGATGTCGGAACCCTGGCCGGACTCGACCACGTCGCCGACGCTCAGGCCACGGGGAGCGAGGATGTAGGCCTTCTCACCGTCGTTGTAGTGGAGCAGCGCGATGCGGCACGTGCGGTTGGGGTCGTACTCGATGGCGGCGACCTTGGCGGGCACGCCGTCCTTGGTGCGCTTGAAGTCGACGATGCGGTACTGCTGCTTGTGACCACCGCCGCGGTGGCGGCTGGTCTTGCGGCCGTAGCTGTTGCGACCGCCGGTCTTCGACTTCTTCGCCAGCAGCGACTTCTCGGGCGCGGACTTGGTGACCTCGGAGAAATCGGACGACGTCTGGAAGCGGCGGCCGGGGCTGGTGGGCTTACGGGAACGGATGGCCATTCTGGATCGGTCCTCTCCGGCTCTCAGTTCTCGAACAGCGGGATCTCGCCCGCCGCCAGGGTGACGATGGCCCGCTTGGTGTCGGGCGTGGTGCCGATGCGGTTGGTCCCGCGAGTGCGGCGACGCTTGCCCTTGCGGTTGAGCGTGTTGACCTTGAGCACCTCGACGCCCCAGATCGACTCGACGGCGTCACGGATCTCGGGCTTCGACGCCGAGGGGTGCACCTGGAACGTGTAGACGCCCGTCTCGATGAGGTCGTAGCTCTTCTCGGAGACGACCGGGGCGATGATGATGTCGCGAGGGTCCTTCATGATCAGGCGTCCTCTCCTTCGTCGTCTGCTTCGGCGGCCGCGGCCTCGTCGGCTTCCTTCTTGAGCTGCGACGCAGGACGGGAGAATCCGGCCGCCTCGGCCGACTCGGCGGTGTCGAACCAGACCTCGGCGACGGTGCGGTCGTAGAACGACGTTCCGGGCAGGTGGTAGAGCATCGAATCGGCGTTGCCCTTGATGGGGTAGCCCTCGGGCATCTCGTCGGGGTCGTCGAGCGGGGCGTGGCTGCCCTCGCCGTGCGGTGACGGGTCAACGAGGTTCGAGACCCCGTCGTCGTCGGCGTCACCGGCCTCCTCGAGACGCTCTTCGGCCTCCTCGACGGCCGCAGCCACCTCGGCCTTCTGGGCGGCGGTCGGGCCGTCGGCGGACGGAAGGGTCTCGGCGGTGAAGACGACCCAGTCGTTGCAGAGCACGTCGTAGGCGTTGAGCTCGGCGGCCTCGATGACCTGCACGTTGGGCAGGTTGCGGAAGCTCAGCCAGGCGGCCTCGTCGTCACGGCCGAGGACCACGAGCACGGAGCCGTCGAGGCCGAGTGCGTCGAGCGCCGTCTTGGCGGTCTTGGTCTTCGGGGTGTCGATGCCCCACGAGTCGACGACGACGATCTTGTCCTCGCTGGCCCGGTCGGACAGGGCCGACCGCAGCGCGAGCTTGATCATCTTCTTCGGGGTCTTCTGGCCGTACTTGCGCGGCTTGGGACCGAGGGCGACGCCACCGCCGGTGAACTGCGGTGCCCGGATGGAGCCCTGGCGGGCGTTGCCGGTGCCCTTCTGGCGGTACGGCTTGGCGCCGCCGCCACGGACGTCGGAGCGGGTCTTGGTCGACTGCGTCCCGGCGCGCCGAGCGGCGAGCTGGGCGGTGACGACCTGGTGCATGACGGGGACGTTCGGCTCGATGCCGAACACCGAACCGTCGAGTTCGACGGACCCGGCGTCCTTGCCGGCCGGCGTCTTGGTGGTGAGCGTGGGCATGGTGTTCAGCTCCCCTGGCCTGCGAGCTTGACGGCGTTGCGGATGGTGACGACCCCGCCGGCCGGGCCGGGGACGGCGCCCTTGATGAGCAGCACGCCCCGCTCGGCGTCGGACTCGACGACCGTGAGGTTCTGGGTGGTCACCTGCTCGTGGCCCATGTGACCGGCCATACGCATGCCCTTGAACACGCGGGCCGGGAAGGCGCACTGGCCGACCGAGCCGGGCTTGCGGTGCGTCTTGTGCGCACCGTGCGAGGCGGGCTGACCGGAGAAGTTGTGTCGCTTCATCGTGCCGGCGAAGCCCTTGCCCCGGCTGGTGCCGGTGACGTCGACCTTGGCGCCCGACTCGATCTGCTCGACCGTGATCTCCTGGCCGACCTCGAACTCGTCGACCGAGTCGAGACGGAGCTCGACGAGCCGCTTACCGGGCTCGACACCGGCCTTCTCGAAGTGGCCGGCCTCGGGCTTGCTGACCCGGCTGGCCTTCTTGGTGCCGTAGGTGACCTGCAGCGCGGTGTAGCCGTCGCGCTCGTTGGTCTTGATCTGGACGACGCGCATCGGGTCGACCTTGACGACGGTCACGGGGACGACCTTGTCGTCGACCCATGTCAGCGTCATGCCGACCTTCTCGCCGACGATCGCTGTTGTTGCCATTGTCTGTTCCGTCTGTTCCTCGGTCATCCGAGCGGGGTGATTTCCGGCGCTCTCCACGCAAAAGCTCCGCCGCACGACAGAAGGCCGCGCACGCGGAGCTCGAGAACTCGGTTGTGCCGACTGGTTCCATCCCATCGATGCGGGTGGCCTGGCCGGACGTCGATTGCTGAGTGTGTTGGTGACCGGGATGCCTCCCGATCACGGCCATGCAATGCTATGGATCGTCTCTGGGCGTTCCAACGTGCGGGGAGGATCAGCCGCCGATGAGCTGGTCGACCGGCGCGAAGTCGTCGGTCAGCACCGTGGCGCCGTCGAGGTACTCCACGAGTTCGTCGCCCGCCACGATCTCGCCGGCGCCGGCACCGTCCGGCCCGACACGCTCACGTCGTTCGAGATCGGTCTCCGACGGGTCCCGGTCGGCGCGCAGGAGTTCGGCGAACGACTCCACGTCGAGAGGCGCGTCGCTCGCCAGGATCACCGAGTTGCCGTTGTTCCCGGCCACCAGCAGCGGACCGCGCACGACCACGACATGAGCGAAGACGCGGCCGAGGGTCGCCGCCTGCGCCCGAAGGAAGGTCTCGTCGGTCCCGTCGATCAGGTTCCCCACGTAGACCCCGTCGTCACGCAGGACCCGATCGACGTCGGCGAGGAACTCCTCGGTCGCCAGGTGGAACGGCACCGATCGACTGCCGAACGCGTCGCCCACGGCGACGTCGGCCGAGTCGTCGGGGAGGTCGCGCACGCTGAGCCGAGCGTCACCGACCACGATCGACACGTCGGGACCCGGTTCGAACTCGAAGTCATCGAGGACGACGTCGACGAGTTCCTGGTCGATCTCGAGGACGACCTGCTCACTGCCAGGACGCGTCTCCCGCACGTACCGGGGGACGGTGAACGCACCGCCGCCCAGCGACAGCACGTCGATCGGCGACGAACCGGGGTGGTGGACCTCGATCGTGTCGATGATCCGACGCACGTACCAGAACTCCAGACGGAGCGGGTCGTCGAGATCGACGTAGCTGTGGCGGAGGTCGTCGAGCACCAGCGTGCGACCCGACTCGACCGACGGGTCCTCGACGATCGAGAGGCAGTAGTACGCGGTCTGTCGCTGGCAGGGCGAGTCGACCCCGGCGACGCCGAGCAACGACAGCGCGAGCACTCCCCCGAGACCCATCACGGTCCAGTCCTCGGGCGAAACAGCACGTTTCGGACCCGGCACCGAACGTGCTGTCCGCGCGGTGCGGCGGTCGAGAACGAACAGGACGAGGCCGCCGATGACGAGCACGACACCGACCGTGACGATCAGGGTGGTGACGGCGGCGGCTGCGACCAGCACGTAGCCGGTGAAGAACGTGCCGAAGAGTGCGCCGACGGTGCCCCACGCCGAGAGTTGGCCGACGGTCGCGCCGGTCGAGTCGAGATCGCGGAGCTGCAGCTTGACGACGGCCGGGGGCACGGCCGAGAGCACCGTGGCCGACGGGAGGAACCCGAACGCCGTGAGGACGATGATCCGCACACCACCGGCCGACCCGCCGGACTCGCCGAGCACCCGCACGATCGGGATCGTCGCGATGGCCAGCACTCCGCCGGCGACCAGCAGCGGTCCGAGGAGACGCCGAGGATCGACGCGGTCGGCGGCCACTCCGCCGGCCCAGGCCCCGACCGCGATGCCCGCGAGGATCGTGCCGATGATGCCGGTGAACGTCTCGAGGCTCACACCGACGTAGGGCGCCATCAGGCGACCCGCCAGAATCTCGAGCACCAGTACGACCGCCGACGTCCCGAACACCAGCACGATCGCCAGCCACGACGGCAGTGCCCGCACCGACGGGTCGGTGGACTCGCCGGCGTCGCTCACCGCCGGCAGGGTACGGGTCGCGACCGTCAGTCGACCGCGACGACGAGGTCTGCTCGATGCCGAGTGGAGCGGACGAGCGCCGCGTTGGCCTCGTCGGACTCGTCCACGAAGCGTGCGGCGTCCATCTCGCTCCTGCCGAATCTCACGTGTCGCTCGACGAGTCGACGGCGTCGGACATCGTCGTCGACGTGCAGGTACACCATCGGTGAGAGGAGCGATCGCAGCCGGGACCACGGTTCGTCGTCGAGCAGGAGGTAGTTGCCCTCGACGACCACGAGGTCGGCCTCGGCGGGAATCGTCATCCCGCCGACGACCGGTTCGTCGAGATCCCGATCGAACGTCGGCCAGGCGACGTCGCGCCGTGCCGCGCACACGTCCTCCACCGCCCCCACGAACGCGTCGGAATCGAAGGTGTCGGGTGCCCCCTTCCGCCCGCGGCGATCGAGGCGATCGAGTTCCGCGTTGGGGAGATGGAACCCGTCCATCGGCGCGATGACGGCCCCGGTCTCGATCGCCAGGCGCTCGGAGACGGTCGACTTGCCCACGCCGGGCGGGCCGGCGAGACCCACGACGATCCTCCCCCGATCGCCGTCGCCGTTGCGCTGACGGTGCGATCGCAGCGATTCGACGAGTTCGTCGACGGTCACGCGACGGCCGCCGATGCCCGGTCGGCGATCGACTCGCCGGTCACCGGGTCGAAGAGGTGGAGGCGGTCGACCTCGAGCCGCAACGACACCGGCTCCCAGCGGCTGGGGCTGGCGTTCGGATCGTCGAGATATCGCACGAGAGCCCGACCCGGGTTGGCGAAGTGAGCGAGTCCGGTCTCGGGTTCGTCGGTCGCCTCCACCGTGGTGGCGTCGACGTCGACCGGTGGCGCATCGATGACGGCCGACACGATCAGGTGCCCGCCGTCGCCCACGTGGTGGACCACGCTCGCCGTGAACGGCCCCGCCGGGTCGGGCACGAGGTCCTCCGGGCGCACCCCGACGCTCACGGGTCGGTCGACGTCGACGCGGGCTCCGAGGGACGCGAGGCCGCGCGAGAACTCGTGAGAGCCCAGCGACAACTCGTGCGAACCGAGCGAGAGGACGACCCCGTCGTGATCGAAACGCAGCGTCCCGGCGAGCAGATTCATCGCAGGTGCGCCGATGAAACGGGCCACGAACAGATCCCGCGGCCGGTGGTACAGCTGGTCAGGGGTCCCCTGCTGCACGATCCGGCCGTGGCGCATCAGGACGATGCGATCCGCCATCGTCATCGCCTCGGTCTGATCGTGTGTCACGTAGATCGTCGTGGTCCCAGATCGACGGTGGAGGAACACGATCTCCGATCGACGCTCGACGCGCTGCTTGGCGTCGAGATTCGACATCGGCTCATCCATCAGCAGGACGCCCGGGTCGCGCATGAGCGACCGACCGATCGCCACCCGCTGGCGTTGTCCGCCGGACAGTTGGTGCGGCTTGCGGTCGACGAGCTCGACCAGTCCGAACAGCTCGGCCACCTCCGCCACCCGTCGCCGGATTCGGCGACGACGCTCACCGGCGTTGCGCAGCGGAAAGCCCAGGTTCTCGGCCACCGTCATGTGCGGGTACAACGCCCCCTCCTGGAAGACCATGGCGACGTTGCGCTCCTGAGGGCGAACTCCGGTGGCGTCTCGACCGTCGAGGGCGACGATCCCCGCCGATGGCTCGTCGAGGCCTGCGATCAGACGCAGAAGGGTGGTCTTGCCGCACCCTGACGGTCCGAGCACCACGACGAACTCGCCTCGCTCGACGCGGAGGTCGACGTCGCGCACCGCGACGACTCCGTTGTCGTGGGCTCGTCGCACACGGTGGAATTCGACGGTCGACACCATCTCGACGACATCATCGCGCCCGATCCTCGGTCACGCTCTCGGGTCCCGGTCACCGCTGCGGCGGGAGGTCGAGCTCGACACGCACGTCGAAGACGTCACCACGCATCCACGTCGCCGACCGGTGGAGCAGCTCACCGCTGTCGGCATCGATCGTCTCGCTCCGGACGTGCCACGTGGGCGGGGACGCGCCCACGAATCCCAGTCGTTCGCCGGTCCGACGGTCGGGGAGCCCCATGGTGACGGTGACACGGCGGCGCCACGGGCGGACCCCGAGACCTTCGAGGGCGTCGAAGATCGACGCCCCGCTCCGGACGTCGTCGGCCACGCGCTCGCCGACCCACTCGACGAACCGGTCGGTCGCCGCCGATGCGACGAGGTGCTCGACGGAGATCACTCGGCTCGACACGAGTTCGCGCGCCGTCGATCCCGTCGCCCCCCGCCATCGCACCGCACTCGACACCAACTCGTGGGCGTAGCCGGCCGCAGCCACGATCCGCCGCACGCTCGGCGGACGGCCTCGCTCGATCGGGTACGCGAGCTTCAGTGCGGTGAAGGTCCCGCGGCCCACGATCCGCCGAACGGCGGTGCGACGTTCGAGCTCGCGCAACACCTCCCGCGCCGTCTGGCGGTTGACCTCGAACCGCTCGGCGAGCTGCATCTCGCTCTCGACGAGCGTGTTCGGCGCCAGACGCGCCCACGACCGCTCGAGATCATCGGCGATGAGCTGATACCGCGGCGTCTCGGAGTTCGACGCCGCAGTGCCCACGGCCCGAGACGATACGGGCGCCCCCATGCGGCGACCGTCCGTCAGCTCGACGGGACCGATGCCACCGACTCGAC
>JBCCTP010000235.1:0-7061 GCA_039198505.1 Actinomycetota bacterium
AGGCCGATGTTCTCGAGGGTCGCCACGTTGGCCGCGATGTCTTCCTCGGTCATGTAGTAGATGCCGAACTCGTCGGTGGTCTCGGTGGTCATCATGCGGTCGATCTGGTCGTTGATCTCTGCGAGCGACGCATCGGGGTTCAGGCCGAGATCGGCGCCGTAGATGTCCTGCGTGTAGCGCAACCCCAACTCGGGATCGGCGATGGTGGCCTGCCACCCCTGGATCTCCGCCTTCAGCGCAGCGACGAGGAACTCGGGCTCGTTCTCGAGCACCTCCTCGGTGGTGATGATGAGCTGCTGGTACAACTCGAACCCGAAGTCGGACAGCGAGAAGTCGACGACGTCGATGCCCTCGGCACGCAGGATGTTGGGCTCGTTGGTGACGAAGCTGAACCAACCGTCGACCTCACCGTTGACGAACGGCGCCGGGTCGAATCCCGCCGGCACTCGGTTGACCTCGTCCTCGCTGATGCCGTTGATCTCGAGCAACGCGAACCACAGCGCGTCGTTGACGGCCTGCACCCCGATCGTCTTGCCGATCATCTCCTGCGGCGACATGATCGGCGCGTCAGCCATGGACATGACTCCGAACGGGTTGTTCTGGAACCCGGCGCCGATCACTTTCAGTCCCGCGCCCTCGGCCACGGCTCCGGACATCGACTCCGAGATCGTGTACGCCATCTTGGAGTTCCCGGCCACCACCGCGGGCTCGACCGCCACGTCGGGACCACCCGGCACGACGTTGACCTCGCTGAACCCGTTGGCCTCGTAGTAGCCCTCTTCGACGGCGACGTACGTGCCGGCGAACTCGGCGTTGGTGATCCAGTTCCGGTGCAGATTGAGCGTGCCGAAGTCGCCGGAGGCGTCGTCGTCGTCGTCTCCGCAGGCCGATAACAGCGTCGGCGCCGCGCCGAGCGCGAGGCCGGCGACGCCGGCCCGTCTGAGGAACGCTCGCCTCCCCATCGCAGCCGTGACCATCGGGTCGATGCGTTCCATGTACGTGTTTCCTCCCCACGCGCCCCTCGGGGTGGGACGCCTGGGGCGAACGTAAGCAGCCTTCGTTTCCGGCTCTTTTCACGACCGTGAATGCAACGAGGACGCCGACATCGAGGCGCGGCGGTCGACCGGACACCGACGGGAGTCGTGACCGAGGGCCCTGGCGTTCTCCTCCCCATCGACGAGACTCGTGGCGTGAGACGCGCTGCGCTGCAGGACGTGGAGATCCACGGGCACGACGTCCGGTACCGCCGCGCCGGTGATCCGGACGCCGAGTCGGTCCTCCTGATCCACGGACTCGCCGGGAGTTCCAAGACCTGGGACCGCGTGATCCCGTTGCTCGCCGAGAGCGTCGACGTGATCGCACCCGACCTCCTCGGTCACGGTGAGTCGGCCAAGCCGGTCGGCGATTACTCACTCGGTGCGTACGCGAGTGGACTGCGCGACTTCCTCACCGTGCTCGGTGTCGATCGGGCGACCATCGTCGGTCACTCCTTCGGCGGCGGCGTGGCGATGCAGCTGGCCTACCAACATCCCGACCTCGTCGATCGTCTCGTCCTGGTCGGGAGCGGCGGACTCGGTCGGGAGGTCAGCTGGTTGCTCCGTCTGCTCTCGCTCCCCGGCTTCGAGTACGTGATGCCGATCGGGTTCCCCCGACCGTTCGTCGACGCCGGCACCTCCGTCGGACGGAGCCTCGGTCGACGCGGGATCCGCAGCGAACGACTCGGCGAGATGTGGCGCGCGTACGCCTCGCTCGCCGGTGCGCCGAATCGCACCGCGTTCGTCCGCACCATGCAGGGCGTGATCGATCCCTGGGGGCAGAAGATCGATGCGAGCGATCGCCTCTACCTCGCCCGGGTGCCGACGCTGCTCGTGTGGGGCGATCGGGACGCGATCATCCCGGTCTCCCACGGACACGCCGCGCACGAGGCGTTGGAGCAGAGTGAGCTCGCGATCATGGACGGTCTCGGCCACTTCCCGCACCTGGAAGACCCGGCCCGCTTCACGTCGGTGCTGTCCGAGTTCCTCGAGTCGACGGCGCCCGGTCCGATCGACGACCGCAGCCTCCGCGACGTGATGACCTCCCGGGCGACCGGCTGACCGGCACTGCTCGCTTTCCCGTTCGGCCCGGCTCGCTCGCCGATCAGAAGTCCACGGCGACGTACTGGGTCTCGCAGAACTCGTCGATCCCCTCGGTCGACCCCTCGCGACCGAGCCCCGACTGCTTCATCCCCCCGAACGGAGCAGCCGGGTCGGACACGGCACCGCGGTTGAGGCCGATCATGCCGGCCTCGAGTCGCTCGCTCACTGTGAGGCCTCGGGCCAGGTCGCGCGTGTACACGTAGGCGATGAGACCCATCTCGGTGTCGTTCGCCCGATCGATCATCTCGTCGACGTCGGTGAACGTGATGAGCGGGGCGACCGGTCCGAAGATCTCGTGCCGGGTGATCGGCGAGTCGGGCGCGACGTTCGTGAGCACCGTCGGCTCGAAGAAGCTGCCCGGACCCGCGACCCGGCCCCCTCCGGTGGCGACCTCTGCGCCGGCGGCGACCGCATCGTCGACCAGCCCGGCGACCGTCTCGACGGCACCGTCGTGGATGAGCGGTCCGCACTCGACGCCCTCGTCGAATCCGTTCCCGACGCGGATCGCGGCCATCGCTGCGGCGAACTTCCGGGCGAACTCGTCCGCCACGCCCGCCTGGACGAAGAACCGATTCGCAGCCGTGCACGTCTCGGCCGAGTGACGCATCTTCGCGACCATCGCGCCGGCCACGGCGGCGTCGACGTCGGCGTCGTCGAACACGATGAAGGGTGCGTTGCCCCCCAGCTACATGACGGTCTTGAGCACGCGATCCGCGCTGCGCTTCAGCAGCGTGCGACCCACCGCGGTGGAACCGGTGAACGACACCATCCGCGTGGCGGGGTGGTCGACGGCGGCGTCGAACCACGCGGCTGCGCCGGTGGTCGGGACGACGTTGACGACTCCGTCGGGAACCCCGGCCTCGGCGAGGATCTCGGCGACACGCAGCGGCGTCTCGGCAGGAGGCTTGATCACCGCGGCGTTCCCAGCGGCGAGGGCGGGCGCGACTTTGCGGGTGATCATCGCGGCCGGGAAGTTCCACGGGGTGACGATCACGACGACGCCGACCGGGACGTGGTGCACGATCATCCGGTTCGCTCCCGAGGGGGCCATGCCGATCTCGCCTCGGATCCGCACCGCTTCCTCCGAGTTCCACCGGAAGAACTCGGCGGCGTACGCGATCTCACCGCGGGCGTCGGCGAGCGGCTTGCCCTGCTCTCGCACGATCAGCTCGGCGAGTTCGTCCTGACGCTCCATCATCAGCTCGAACGACCGGCGCAGGATCTCCGCCTTCTCTCGGGGAGCGACCGCTGCCCACGCCCGCTGCGCGGTGGACGCCGCAGCGCACGCGGCGGTCGCGTCGCCCGGCCCGCCGTCCGCGACGTCGGCGACCTGCTCGCCCGTCGCCGGGTCGGTCACGGCGAACGTGGCGCCGCTCGCAGCGTCCCGCCACTCGCCGCCGATGAACATCTGTGTCCGCATGGCGCTCCTTCTCGTCGGGTGTGGTGTTCGAAATGTCGGGTCAGGTGATGTCGAGGGTGATCGTGCCGAGGTCGGCGAAGTCGACGTGGAAGTGGTCGCCCGGCCGGCAGTCGACGGGTCGGGTGAACGATCCCGCGAGGATGGTCTCGCCCGCGACGAGCGGGATGTCGAGTCGACGCAGACGATTGGCCAACCACACGACCCCGACGGCGGGATCGTCGAGCACCCCGGCGCCGAGACCGGTTTCCTCGACGATGCCGTTGCGGGCGCAGATCGCTCCGGCCCAGCGCAGCCTGCCGTCGCGGGCGTCGGCGGTCGGAACAGGGACGTCGCCCACGACGATGCCCGCATCGGCGGCGTTGTCGGAGATCGTGTCTCGAACGGTGCGGGTGCGGCCGTCGGCGGGATGCACCCGGTGCGACCGGGCGTCGATCAGCTCCAATGCGCCCACGACGTGATCGGTCGCCGCCCACACGTCGTCGGTGGTCAGATCGGGACCGTCGGCTCGCGACCCGTCGGCCGGGACGAGGTCATCGGACAGCACGAACGCGAACTCCACCTCGATCTTGGGATCGAGATAGTCGGCCGCGGCGATCGACCCGCCGTTCGGGATCCACATGTGGTCGAGCAGCGCTCCGAAGTCGGGCTCGTCGATGTTCATCGCCTGCTGCATCGCCCGACTGGTGAGCCCGATCTTGTGACCCCGGATCACGGCGCCGTTCGCCACTTGGAGGTCGATCCACGCGGCCTGGATCGCGTACGCGTCCTCGAGCGTGACGTCGGGGAACCGACGCGTCACGGGGTCACACGGCACGACCTCGACACGCGCCCGCTCGTGATCGGCGGCGAGTTCGGCGATCACGTCGGCCGACAGGGTGACCGCCATCAGCGCGCCCCGAGCGCGGGGATCGAATGCGAGTCGTACGCGATCGCGACGTTCTTCGTCTCCATGTAGAAGTCGAAGCTGAACTCGGGCCCTCCGTCGCGGCCGATGCCACTCGCCTTCACACCTCCGAACGGCGTGGGGAGGTGGCGCACGTTCTGACTGTTGACCCAGATCATCCCGGCGTCGAGATCTCGGGCGACGCGGTGCGCTCGCCCGGTGTCCCCGGTCCAGAGGTACCCGGCGAGCCCGTAGTCGATGTCGTTGGCGATCCGCACGGCGTCGGCCTCGTCGTCGAAGGGGATCGCCGTGAGCACGGGCCCGAAGATCTCCTCCTGGGCGATCGCCATGTCGTTCGACGCGTTCGTGAACAGCAGGGGGCTCACGAAGCAGGAGTCGTCACCGGCCGAGATGCGATCGGACACGACTCCCCCGACCGTGACCTCGGCGCCGGCCTCGCGTGCCGCGGCCTCGTACGACCGGACCTTCGCGCAGTGACGGGGATGGATGAGCGGACCGATGACCGTGTCGGGGTCGAGCGGGTGCCCGACCGGCAACGCGGCGACTCGCTCCCGCAGACGAGCGACGAACTCGTCGTGGATGCTCGACTGGACGAGCACGCGACTCGACGACGTGCACCGCTCGCCGTTGAGCGAGTAGATCATGAACACGACGGCGTCGAGGGCCCGGTCGAGATCGGCGTCGTCGAACACGATCACCGGGTTCTTCCCGCCGAGTTCGAAGTGCACCCGTTTGAGCGTCGGTGCGCCCTGCACCTGGATCGCCGACCCGGTCGCCGACTCGCCGACGAAGGCGATCGCCCGGATCAGGGGGTGTTCGGTCAGCGCCTTGCCCGCGGTCTCGCCGAGCCCGTGCACCGTGTTGAGCACCCCGGCGGGGAGCCCCGCGTCGAGCGCGATCTCACTCAGCATCGCGGCGGTGAGCGGACTCCACTCGGCCGGCTTGTGCACCACGGTGCACCCGGCCGCCAACGCGGGCGCGATCTTCCACGTCGAGAGCATGAACGGCGTGTTCCACGGCGTGATCACACCGACCGGCCCGATCGGCTGACGCATCGAGTAGTTGAGGTGGTGCTCGTCGGGCATCGACCGGCCGTCGTTCGCGCTCGGTGCATGGTCGGCGAAGAAGCGGAAGTTCTCGGCGCCGCGCAGCGCGGCCTGGCTCATGAACCGGATCGCCTGACCCGTGTCGATGCACTCGACCGTCGCGATCTCGTCGCGCCGTTCGACGATGAGGTCGGCCACGCGGTGGAGGATCCGCTTGCGCTCCTTCCCCGGCGTGCCCGACCACTCGACGAACGCGTCGGCCGCGGCGCGCGCCGCGGCGTCGACGTCGGCAGCGCCGCCGGCGGCCACGGTCCCGAGGCGGCTCGTCTCGAAGTCGACCGGCGAGTGGTTGGTGAACGTCTCGCCGCTGACGCTCGCCACCCGTTTACCGCCGATGAGGTGACGCAGCGGCGTGTCGGTGGCTCGGTCGAGCGCATCGTGGGCGATGGCGTGGTACTGGTCGAACGTGCGGTCGGCGGCCATGTCAGGCTCCTCGTCGCTCAGGCGATCCGTCGGGATCGTCGGTGGCGCGAGCGCGGACGGCGGCTCGCAGGTGGTTCCGGTTGATCCGGCGTGCCGGATCGATCTCCTGCACCTCGGCGCTGAGCATCAGGTGCCGGCACGCGTCGCCCAGACACTGCTCGACGGCGTCGAGCAGCGCCGACAACAGACGTTCGACGTCGCTGTCGCTGCGGCCCGGCCCGAGGCGTGCCGTGATCGCGACGAACTGGTTGTCGGGATGCCGGTCGGCCACGGCGTACACGTCGCGGGGCTCGGCGCGGGTCCGGAGTGCGTCGACGGCCGCCACGCCCGTGGCGAGTGCGGCGTCGTGCACGGCGTCGACCAACCGCTGGGCCGGCACGACGTCGACCACGCCGGCCGAGTACTCGACGATCAGGTGAGGCATTGCCCGCAGTTGTATAACATGTTAAACATCTTCGCAAGATGAAGTTCCTCTCGTTCACCCACGACTCCCGGTCGAGCTTCGGCGTTCTCACCCGCGACGGCGCCGGCGTCATCGACCTCGGAGGGCGGCTCGCCGGGGTGCGCGACCTCTCCGACCTCCTCGCCCAGGAGCGCCTCGACGAGGCCCGAGAGATCGCCGCGGCCACACATGACGTCACGCGTCATGGCGAAACGGACACCGATCTCGTCCTCCTCGACGAGATCACCTACGAGCGCACGCTGCCCTCCCCACGCAAGATCTTCTGCATCGGCGTCAACTACGGCGGGCGCAACGCCGAGTACCGAGACGGCCAGGACTCGCCGAACAAGCCGAGCGTCTTCGTCCGCTTCCCCGACTCGTTCACGGGTCACGAGCAACCGCTCGTCCGTCCACCCGAGAGCGAGCAGCTCGACTACGAGGGCGAGATCGTCGCCGTGATCGGGCGGGGCGGGCGCCGGATCCAGCGCACCCACGCCCGCCAGCACGTGGCCGGACTGGTGCTCGGGAACGAAGGCACGATCCGCGACTGGGTCCGCCACGCCAAGTTCAACGTCACGCAGGGGAAGAACTGGGAGTCGTCGGGTGCGATCGGCCCCTGGATGGTCAC
>JBCCTP010000236.1:0-7045 GCA_039198505.1 Actinomycetota bacterium
ACGCACACCGATGCGACGTCACATCCGCCGACGAGGTGGACACGCTGGTCGAGGCGGTCATGCGAGAAGTCGGACCGATCGACGTGCTCGTCAACAACGCCGGCGCACAGCAGCGGGGCTCGTTCCTCGAGTTCCCGGTCGGCGACTTCCGACGCCTGCTGGAACTGAACCTCGTCGCACCGTTCGTGGTCGCGCAGACCGTCGGTCGGTCGATGGCCGAACGCGGCCGCGGCAAGATCATCAACGTCGGCTCGGTGCAGTCACTCCTCGGCCGACCGACCATCACGCCGTACACGGCGACGAAGGGCGGTCTCGCCTTGCTGACGCGTGGGCTGTGCGCCGATCTCGGTCCGCTCGGCGTTCAGGTCAACACTCTCGCGCCGGGTTACTTCGACACCGAACTGACCAGCGAGTTGGTCGCCGACCAAGAGTTCTCGGCGTGGGTCGCCGCCCGGACCCCGGCGGCTCGGTGGGGCGAGCTCGACGAACTCGGAGGCGTCGCCGTGTTCCTCGCGTCCGACGCGAGCAGCTTCGTGAACGGCCAGACGATCGTCGTCGACGGCGGGATGACCGCGGTGGTCTGAGTGCATCGGGAACGGGCATGACCGGCACGACCGGCACCGTCGGCGTCCGGGACGCAACCGCCGACGACGCCGACGCGATGGGGCACGTCCACGTGGCGGCGTGGAGGGCGGTCTATCGAGGGATGCTTTCCTCCGCATTCCTCGACGCGCTCGACCCGGCCGTCCGCGGCGACGCCTGGCGAACGGCGATCGACGACGACCCGACGCCGACCGGGTGGCGACGTCTGGTCGGAACGCTCGACGGCGAGGTCGTGGGCATCGCGCTGGTGGGCCCCGACTCGCTCGACCCGGACGGGCCCGACGGCGAGGTCCACCTCATCAACGTCGCTCCGGACGCATGGGGTTCGGGAGTGGCGACCGCCCTCTTCGCCGAGTGCGTGCAGACACTGGCGTCGCTGGAACACCGGGATGCGGTTCTCTGGGTCGCGTCGGAGAACCTCCGCGCCCGCCGGTTCTACGAACGCGAGGGCTGGCACCGCGACGGCGGCGAGCGGATGAACGAGATCGGCGGGTCCGAGATCCCGACGGTGCGCTACCGCTCGTCGCTCTCGTCGCCGTCGGCGTCGTAGCCGTTGGCGGTGAGGAAGGCGCGCAGCACGTCGAGCAGCGACTGCTTCTGCGCGTCGGTGAGTCGCTCGTCGGTCAGGATCGCCGTGGCGATCGGGTCGCCGACCTCGTCGTAGACCTCGGTGTCACCACTCCCGGGACGGAGGAAGTCGAACAGCTTGTCGGCCGGGATGTTGAGCGCCGACGAGATGCCGTTGACCACGCGCACGGACGGCTCGTGGAGGCCGCGCTCGAGTTGACTCAGATACGCGTCGGACAGATCGGCGAGCTTGGCGAGCTCGCGCTGCGACAGCTCGGCGATCCGTCGCTGGCTGCGGATGAACTGCCCGAGCGCGTCGACGCCCCGGGGCGGACGGACCGCATCTCCCGGGGACGTCTGCTCGGAGCGATGCTCCGAATCGCTCACTTGGCGGTCGTCGCGGCGACCGGCTGGTAGGCGGCGGGGAGCAGTTCGACGACGCGGTTCTGGACTTCACGGTTGACGTCGGCCGCGCGCTGGACGAACTCCATGTAGCGCTTCCCGGCCTCCTGGGCGGTCGGGAGCTGGTCGGCGAACGGGACGGCGAACGGCGCCTCGACCCGATCGGCGAACTTGACGGTGGCGTCGACGGCCTTCTCGTTCCAGTCGACGACGGTGTCGACGATGCGGGTGTTGGCGTCGGTCGCATTCTCGACGGCGGTGCGGCCGGCGGTCTCGAAGCGATCGGTGAGGGTGTCGGTGAAAGCCATGGTGCTGGTTCCTTTCGGGAGGGTGGTCGGGAGTGGAGGGCTGGTGTGCGGTCCTCACGGACCGAGGCGGGGGGATCCTCGATCCGCTGTGGTGATGCGTACTTTATCACGCACGCAACGAAAAGCAAGCCCCTGCGTGAAATACTTCGCAACCTCGTCCACCCCTCCGATCTGCGACCCCGACCGATCTCGTGAACGTTCGACCCGCCAGGCGTGTCACGAGTCCACGAGAACGCAGGTCAGGTGGTGCGGCTGGCGAGGACGAGGAACTCTGCGGTGTCGACGGTGGGCGGGTCGTCGCCGTAGGCGCCGGGCTCGACGCTGCTGATCGAGTCGACCTCGAGGCCGTTCGCCCGGCACAGCAGGCGGAGCTCGCGCGGCGTGTAGCAGCCTGTCCAGAGGTCGGCGGCGAGCGGTTCGCCCGACTCGCTCCGGACCTCGGTGCGTTCGTGGTTCACACCGAGATCCGGGTCGAACGACGCGGAGTCGTCGTCGACCTGCCAGTGCTTGACCACGAAGTACGAGGAGAAGGCGCTGAGAGCGAGGCGGCCTCCCGGCTGCAACGCACGGGACATCCCGGCGACAACGGTCTCGTCGTCGCCGGCGGCGGTCATGAGTCCGAACGCGCCCTGACACAGGCAGATCACCGCGTCGAACTCCGCGTCGAACGGCAACGACCGGGCGTCGAGCCGCTCGAACGAGCAACGCCCGGGACCGTCGGGTGCGTCCTCTCTCGCCAGCTCGACGAAGCGATCGCTGATGTCGATGCCATGGACGTCGACACCGCGGCGGGCGAGCTCGTGTGCGTGTCGACCGGGGCCGCACCCGACGTCGAGGACTCGCATTCCTGGCTCGAGGCCCAGAGCGTCGACCAGGTGGTCGACCTCCTGGCGAGTGCCCTTCGTGAACGAGTAGCGCAAGTACGCCTCGCCCATGTGGGCCGCCAGCGGCTCGAACCAGTGCTGCGCCACCAGCCCAGTGTGACCTCCCGGGTCAGACCCGGGAGGACACGGTCACTTGGCTGCGGCCCACGTGTCGCCCCACGACACGTTGACCTCGAGCGGCACGTCGAGTTCGGCGGCCGAGCGCATCAGCTCGACGACCTCGACCCCGATCGTGTCCTTCTCGTGGGGTGGCACCTCGAGGATGACCTCGTCGTGCACCTGGAGGATGAGTC
Source organism: Actinomycetota bacterium (assembly GCA_039198505.1). GTDB lineage: Bacteria > Actinomycetota > Acidimicrobiia > Acidimicrobiales > Ilumatobacteraceae > Ilumatobacter_A. The sequence goes on from JBCCTP010000236.1 coordinate 3,058, forward strand.
GGCTGTCGGCGCCCGCGTCGGTCAACGCGCGGTCGATGCGCACGAGTGCGACCTTGAAGATGTCGGCGGCGAGGCCCTGGATGCCGGCGTTCATCGCCTGCCGCTCCCCCGCCTGACGCACGCGGAAGTTCGAGTTGAGCAGCTCCGGAATGGGGCGCCGGCGACCGAACAGCGTCTCGGTGTATCCGCGCTCGCGGGCCTCGACCACCGTGTCGTCCATGTACTGCTTCACGTTGGGGAACGCTGCGAAGTACGCGTCGAGGATGACGGCCGCCTCGTCGGTCGGGATGTTGAGCCGCTGACCGAGGCCGTACGCCTCCATGCCGTACGCGAGGCCGTAGGACACCATCTTCGCCTTCGAGCGCTGATCGATGGTGACGGCGTCGGGCTCGACCGAGAACACCCGCGAGGCGGTGGCGTTGTGGATGTCCTGGCCGCTCGTGAAGGCCTCGATGAGTCCTGGGTCGGCGGCGAGGTGGGCGATGCAGCGCAGCTCGATCTGGTTGTAGTCGGCGACGAGGAGCTCGCATCCGTCGGCCGGCACGAACGCGCGCCGGAACAGCCGACCCTCCTCGGAGCGGACCGGGATGTTGTGCAGGTTCGGTTGGTCCGACGAGAGCCGGCCGGTGCGCGCCACGGTCTGGTTGAAGGTGGCGTGGATGCGCCCGTCGGGTGCGACCTCGTTGAGGAGACCGGTGCCGTACGTGCCGCGCAACTTCTCGACCTCACGGTGGCGCCGCAGCGGGATGAGGAACTCGGGCCACTCGGGTTCGAGCTTCTCGAGCGTGGCGGCGTCGGTGGACGGGCCGGTCTTGGTCTTCTTGATCGGCGTGAGACCACGGTCGTCGTAGAGGAGTTCGCGCAGCTGCTTGGGCGAGTTGAGGTTGAGGTCGTCCCGTCCGGCCACCTCCCTCAGCTGTGCCACCAGGCTCTCCACCTCGTCGGTGAGCTTCTGGTTGAGACCTTCCAGCTCGGCGACGTCGACGCCGACGCCGACGTGCTCCATCTTGGCGAGCACCATCACCAACGGGTTCTCGATGTCGGCGTACAACTCGGCCATTCCCTGCGCGTCGAGGCTGGCGCGGATGGGGTCGACGAGGTGGTGCACGGCGAGTGCCTCACGACCGGCGAGCTCAGCGGGCGTCAGTGCCGTGCCGTCGAGATCGAGTTGGCCCGACGCCGCGGCGTCATCGGACGGTCGGGCGAAGCGCGTGTACTTCTCGATGAGATCGCCGAGCTCGTATCGCGCCTCGGCCGGATCGATGAGGTACGCGGCGATCGCGGTGTCGAGCGTGAGGCCGTCGAGCGACACGCCGTGCCCCAGCAACGACCGCATCAGCGCCTTGACGTCGTGGCCGCGGACGTCGGAGTGACCGACGAGCGCGGCGACGACAGCGTCGTCGGCGAGCAGTGATGCCGGGATCCACGCGACGTCGGCCGACTCTCCGTCGGACACCACGGCGACGCCGGCGAGTTCGGAGCGTCCGGGCTCGCCGTCCCACGACGCACCCACGTCGAGCGCGTCGAGACCGGCGAGCAGCTCGGCAGCAGCGGCGGCGGTGGCGACCTCGGTGACTTCGGCGACGATCTCCTGCTGCTCCTCGATGGGACCGAGGTCGACCTCGGTCCCCATCGCCGAGATCGCTGCGGTGATGCGACCCGCCAGAGCCCGGAACTCGAGGAAGTCGAACAGCCGCTTCATCTCGTCGCCGTCGGGCTTCGGCGTGAGATCGTCGAGGTCGACGTCGTCGAGCGGAGCGTCGTGGCGCAGCGCCATCAGCTCGAGGTTCTTGCGGACGCGATCCTCGTTCTCGCCGAGGTTGGTGCGGAGCTTCGGCGTCTGTTCGTCGACGTGTTCGAAGATGCCGTCGATGCCGCCGTAGTTGTTGATCAGCTTGGCGGCGGTCTTCTCTCCCACCCCGGGCACGCCGGGCAGGTTGTCGCTGTTGTCGCCGCGCAATGCGGCGTACTGCACGTAGAGCTCGGGACGCACGCCAGTCTTGTCCTCGATCCCCGCCTCGTCGTAGAGCGAGTAGTCGCTGACGCCGCGCTTGTTGTAGAGCACACGGACCCGGCGCTCGTCACTGACGAGCTGGTAGCTGTCGCGGTCGCCCGTCACGATGATCACGTCGTGGTCCCGCTCGACCATGGCGTCGACGGCGGTGGCGATGAGGTCGTCCGCCTCCCAGCCGGCGCGATCGACCGTGGCGATGCCGCACGCGTCGAGCACCTCGCGCACGAGACCCATCTGCTGACGGAGGATGTCGGGTGCCTCGGAGCGCTGCGCCTTGTACTCGGGGTCGGCTTCGTGCCGGAAGGTGGGCTCGGGACGATCGAAGGCGACGAGGATCCCCTCGGGCTTCTGCTCGTCGAGCACGTACGCGAGCATCGAGGTGAATCCGAACACCGCATTGGTGACCTGGCCGCTGGCGGTGGCCATGTCGGTGGGAAGAGCGAAGAACGCTCGGTACGTGAGCGAGTTCCCGTCGACGAGGAGGTGGGTGCCCATCGTGATCGGTTCCGGTTCAGTCGGTCGGCGGTCGCAGTGAGCCGTCGAGGATGCGGTCGGCAACGTCACGCATCCGCGTTCGTTCGCTCATGGCGGTCTTCTGGATGAAGTTGAAGGCGTCGCCCTCGCTCATCGACAGCTCGTCCTGGAGCAGGCCCTTGGCCCGATCGATCACCTTCCGTGCCTCGAGCTGCTCGCCGAGCGCGTCGACGTCGCCGGTGAGCGACTTCAGCTCCCGGAACCGACCCATCGCCACCTCGATCGCCGGGACGAGATCGCTCTTCTGGAACGGCTTCACGAGGAAGGCGAGCGCACCGGCGTCGCGGGCCTCCTCGACCACCTCGCGCTGACTGAACGCGGTGAGCATCAGCACACCGCAGAGCCGCTCGGCGTTGATGGTGCGGGCCGCTTCGAGGCCGTCGGCACCGGGCATCTTGATGTCGAGGATGGCGAGGTCGGGCTCGTGCTCGCGCACGAGGTCGACGACGACATCACCGCGTCCGGTCTCGGCCACGACCTCGTACCCCTCCTCTTCGAGGGTCTCACGGAGATCCATCCGGATGATCGCCTCGTCTTCGGCGATCACGACGCGCAGGGCCATCGCCCCGTTCTACCGCGTTTTCCCCGCGACCCCGTGGTCTCGCGTGACGGCGCCCGTCGCTCGACCTCAGCCGCCGGCCGGGCCGCTCGAGGAGAGGCGATCGAGCAGCTCGTCCTGTCGCTGCTCGAGGGTCTCGATCTCGGCCAGGACCCGCTCGCGGTGACGTCGCATCGCATCGACGTGACCCCGGGCCTGACGCGCGTCTCGCACGGCGGACGACGTCTCGGCGACCATGGCGCGCAGCTCCTGATCGTCGGCGTCGTCATCGAGGTGCCGCAGCTGCTCGTCGATCACGGCCAGCTCGGACCGCAGCGTGCGAAGCCGACTCGCTGTCTTCGCCAGACGACGTTCCACGAGCCACGAGGCCACGTGCGGAGTGTACGAGCGCGACGTGGGCGGACCGGTGTCTCCGATCGCCGATACGAATTCGGTGTATCTGAGAGTGCGGCCGAGCCTCTGGAGGGACATGAGCCTCACCGCCGCCGGCTTCGACGACCTCGGCCTCGACCGCGAGTCGAGCGTCCTCCACCGCGAGCCGCCGCTCGCCCCCGTCACCCCACTGCATCCGGATCGGATCGCCACGGTCTGGGGTGAGCCCGACCCGCGGGACCGCGCTCCGGAGTTCTCCTGGTCCGACGACCGGACCGGCGACCGCACCTCCGACGTCGACGACCGGGACGACGCCGACGACCGATGGGACGATGACGAGTGGGACGGTGACGAGTGGGGCGATGACGAGTGGGGTCATGACGAGTGGGGTGATGGCCACGACGGAGACGACGCGGACGACGACGAGTGGGACGACGACGACGTCGTGTGGCTCGACGAGGACGACGATGTCGAGGCGGTCGTCTCCGGGCGAAGCGGGCCGCTCCGCG
>JBCCTP010000237.1:0-7034 GCA_039198505.1 Actinomycetota bacterium
GCGACGGCCTCCTGCTGGTGCGGCATCAGCACCTGGTTGGGCACCGCTGCGGTGGCGGCGTACGGGTCGCGGACTCCGGACGCGATCCCGCTCATCTCCTCGATGACCGCGACACCACAGAGCGGTACGTAGAAGTCGGAGTAGCCGCCTTCGTGGTTCATCATCACGCGGCCGTCGCAGAGACGGTCCGCGAGATCGAGGATCGTTCGCGTGAACTGCCGGTAGTGGTCGGCGAGGAGGAGCATGTGCCCCATCGGGTCGAAGTAGCTCGCGTCGAACCCGCAGGCGACCACGAGCAGGTCGGGTTCGAACGCCTCGAGTGCCGGCACGACGACCTGATCGAGCGCCGCGACGTACGCGCCGCCGCCGCTTCCGGCGGGGAGCGGGACGTTCACGTTGAACCCCACGCCCGAACCCTCGCCCGTCTCGTCGAGTCGCCCGAGATCGGCCGGGTACAGCATCTCCTGGTGGAGCGAGACGGTCAGCACGTCCGCCCGGTCGAAGAACGCCTGCTGGGTGCCGTTGCCGTGGTGGACGTCCCAGTCGACGACGGCGACCCGTTCCACGAGCCCCGCGTCGATCGCACCCATCACCCCCACTGCGATGTTGTTGAAGATGCAGAAGCCGCGTCCGCGGTCGCGCTCGGCGTGATGGCCGGGCGGTCTGACCAGGGCGTAGGCGTTGTCGACGTCACCCCGAGCCACCGCCGCGATGGCGGCGGACGTGCCGCCGACACCGAGTCGGGCGATCTCGGACGATCCCGGTCCGACGGGCGCGAACTCCCCGGCGTCGCCACCTCGCGCGTCGCTCAGCTCCTGCACCCGGTCGATGTAGTCCGGGGTGTGGAATCGCAGCAGGTCGTCGTCGGTCGCCTCGCCGAACTCGATCGGGTGGAGCTGCGGTGTGACGCCCGAGGCGTCGAGCAGGTTCTTGAACTTCCGCTTGGTCTCGGCGCTCTCGACGTGGTTTCCCGGCTCGAGATCTCCCGACACCAGGTAGGTCCCGAACGCCGGGCCGTTGATGTGCCACATGAGCCGCTCGTGCCACACGAAGCCGGTTCGAGCGAGAGGCCTCGTCATCGGTGATCGGCTCGCCTCAGCTCGCGCAGTGGTCGGCGCCGTGCGACGGCGGCACGTCGAGCGCCGGGTTCTGGTCGAAGAAGCCGACGGGCATCATGGTGAAGCCCGCGTACTCGACGGGCATCACCGGCCAGTCCTCGGGACGCGGCACGTGGGTGACCCCGAACGTGTGCCACACCACGATGTCGGTGTTCTCGATCGAGCGGTCGCCGGCGACGTGGGATGGCAGGCCGACGCCGTCTCCCGGGTGCAGGTTCGTGAACGGGCCAGCGCCGGCGTAGTGCTGGTCCTCGTCGTACTTCGTGACCCAGAGGTTGTGGCGGGCGAACCCGCCGCGGCGACCGGCGGGTGTGTCCTCGGGCGGCAGCAGCGTCGGTGTCGACGGCGGGACGATCTTGTAGCCGACCGGGTTGCCCAGCGAGTTCAGCGAGTCGGGGTTCACGATCTTCCACGTCCGGCTCGCGGCCGGGTCGATCACCCGCATCGCCTCCTTCTCGGTGGCGAGCGGCGTGGCGACGGCGCGGAAGCCGGCACCGTAGGGATGGTCGCCGTGGGCGTCGGCCTCGACGTTCGTCTCGACGACCGAGTTGGTCCGGCCGTCGACCGCCGGGTCGAGCCGCACGCAGAACAGGTGCTGGTGGATCGGTGAGGTGACTCGTGGACCGACTTGCGGCGAGGTCTCGGGGTCGGTCCCGTCGTGCAGGGCCGACACACCGATGATCCCCGTGAGCTTCACCTCCAGCTGGATCGTGCCGTCGAGGTAGAAGTACCAGAAGAAGCCGTACTCGTAGTTGCCGACGGTGTGGATGGAGCTCACGACGAACCGTCGGGACCGACGCACCTCGGGCGGGAGCTCGGGCTGGAACACGTTGGTGTGCTTCCAGAGGATGCCGAAGTCCTCCTCGTGGGTGCAGATCGCGTTCTCGACGACGCGTGGCTCGCCGTCGGTGTCGAGGAACACGGCGTCGAGATAGACGATCTCTCCGAGGCAGTCGCAGCCGAGTTTCAGCGAGTTGGACTGGTGGCCCAGCGACGTCTCGCCCGCGTCGAAGGCGTGCTTCCAGTAGTGCAGCGGCGACGAGTCGCCGTACGGCACGACCATGTCGGACAGCGACATGCGGTGGAAGATCGGCCGGTCGCAATCGCCGTCGCGGTAGCGGACGTCGTGGATGACCAGCCCTTCAACCGGGTTGACCGACACCCGCATGTGCCACCTCTGCCAGGTGATCACGTTGCCGTCGACGTCGAAACTCGGTCCCTCGGGCTGGGTGATGTCGAGCGGCTTCAGATCGGTCCGCATGTCCTCGACGAACTGCGCCGCGTACTCGGCTGCCTCCATCGGAACCGGGACGACGCCGTGGTCCTCCACGATGGTCTCCCCACTATCCGTGTCGATGTAGGCGGTGAGACCCTCGACGGGCCGGGCGTAGTAGTTGTCCTCCGGGTGCTCGTGGAGGAACGCGATCGCTCGCAGCACGCGACCGGTCGACATGTGCGGTGGCCGGATGCCGGCGAGCCACGGCTCGATGTGCACCTTCTCGAGGTCGGTGATGCCCCGCTTCTCCAACGCGGCGAGCCACTCGGGATGTCCGGTCAGGTGCGTGACCACCAGCACGACGTCGTCGAACGAGATCGGCGCCTGTCCGTCGTCGACCCAGCGGAAGCTCGAGACGTCGGAGTCGGCCAACGACACGTCGGCTTCGAAGCTCTGGCCTCGATCGCGCTCGTGACCGATCAGACGGACGGTGCGTTCCACCGACTCTCCGGCCTCGTGGCGGGCGATCGTGTCGCGCGACGGCTCGGCGACCCATCCGGCACTGAAGAAGGCGCGGTCGCCGAGGTGGTCGGCGCCGCGCAGCACGGCGACGGCTGCGGTGAGTTCGTCGGCCGTCGCGGGATCGAGTGGGTGGGTCATGGGATCGTCCTCGGGGGAGTGGTGTCGGTCGGCGGTTCCACCAGGATCGCGCTCCGGCGAGGTGCGCCGATCACGGGAGTCCGATTGCGTCCCACACGGCGCGTCGGATCTCGTCGCGCGACAGATAGGTGTCGATGGCGTGCCACGGCGTCGGGCTGCCGGTGGGCACGACGACGTCCTCGATGCGTTCCGTCGAGTCGTCGGCCAGGAACAACGGGGCGAGTTCGTTGGTGAGCGCGACCGGCTCGTTCGGATGGCTGATGTTGAGCCAGCGGTCGACGGTGTCGGGAAAGCGCGCAGCCGGACGCAGGCGCGGGAGGATGTAGCCGTCGACGCCGAGCGGTGAACCCAACGTCACGAGAGTCTCGACGTCGAGGCCGAGTTCGTGGATCGCCTGGTACGCCACGACCGACCCGAGCGAGTGGGCGACGATCACGCGCGTGTCGGAGTCGACCGTGTCGGCGACCCGCCGCAGCACCTCGTCGCGCGAACCGTGGAGGTCTTCGAGGAACGCCGACACCTGCCACATGTTGAACGCCGACATCTGGTCCGCGACCCGGTGGCTCGCACGCAGGACGGCCTCCGACTCCGAGAACCGGTCGGCGACTCGGGCGAGGTCGGCGACCCGTTCGGGCTCGACGGCGTCGTACGCGGCGCGCGCCTCGTCGACGACCTCGGTGACGGTGGCGCGCATCCGCTCCCACGTGCGCTCCGATCGTCGTGCGCTCTCACCGCGGTCGGGGTTCCACGCCCAGTCCTGGTAGTAGACCATCGCGCTGTTGGCGCGGAGCCACCTGTCGACGTCGAGGGGCATCGGTGCCGCGAGGGCATCGATCCACGCGGCCCGCGCCTCGTCGACACCGGGTCCGGGCGTCTCGCCGATCCCGTGGATGAAGACGACCTGCGGCACCGCTCGATCATGCCGCAGACCCGTCGGAGCGCACGACGGTGGTGCATGATCGGGTCGTGGCCTCCGAGACCGTCGTGATCGACTCGTCGCTCGCCCCCGACGTCGCGTTCGATCGACTGATCGACCTGACGCGTGTGCCCGAGTGGGACCGAGGGGTCACCGAGTCTCGGCTCGTCGCCGGGACGGCTGGCACGGTCGGTGCCCGCTACGCGGTCGGTCTCACGGGCTTCGACCGCCGGCCCACCACAGCGGAGTACGAACTGACGTCGGTCGGCGAGCGGACGTTCACCATGGTCGGTGAACACCCCGAGTTCCGCGCGGAGGACACCGTGACGGTCGACGAGTCCGAGGGCGGGTGCAGGGTCACGTACGTCGCGGGTCTGCAGTTGCGCGGCGACGACCCACCGCTCACCGACGACCAGCTCGACGTCACCTTCTCGAAGCTCGTCGCCGTCGTCGAAGCCGGGTTGACCGGGTTCCTCGCAGCCGAGTCCTGATCGCGGTGTCACGTCCGACCCACGACGCTCCCGTCCTGATCGCCGGTGGCGGCATCGCGGGGCTCACGATGGCGCTGACCTGTCATCAGATCGGTGTGCCGACGGTCGTCCTCGAGTCGGCGCGGTCGATCGAACCGCTCGGCGTCGGCATCAACCTGCAGCCCAACGCGATCCGCGAGCTGAATGACCTCGGGTTCGCGGACGAGCTCGACCGCGTCGGTGTCGAGGCGACCGAGTGGGCGCTCGTCGCACGCGGCGGCAACGACGTGTGGGCCGAACCCCGCGGCCGGGCGGCCGGTTACCGGTGGCCGCAGTACTCGGTCCACCGCGGTCAGCTCCAGGTCCTGTTGTACCGAGCGGTCCTCGGTCGGCTCGGGAGTGACGCGGTTCGTACTGCACATCGAGTCGTCGGGTATCGCAACGACGTCGACGGCGTCGTGGTCACCGTCGACACACGCGACGGCGCAACGACCGAGGTCAACGGTTCGGTGCTGCTGGCCGCCGACGGCCTCCACTCGGCCGTGCGCTCGCAGATGCATCGCGATCAGCCCGATCCGCAGTGGGGTGGTCAGATCCTCTGGCGCGGCGCCACACCGGGACCACCGATCCGCTCGGGAGCGGCGTTCACCCTCGTCGGCACCCTCGATCAACGTTTCGTCCACTACCCGATCTCCTCGGTCGACCCGGACACCGGACTCCAGCTCCAGAACTGGATCGCGGAGCTCACGGTCGACCCGAGCGACGGGCTGTCGGCGAGCGACTGGAACCGAGAGACCGATCCGACCGTCTTCCTCCCCGCCTTCGAGGACTGGACCTTCGACTGGCTCGACATCGAGGCGCTGGTCACCGGCGCCCCGGCGGTGTGGGAGTTCCCGATGGTCGACCGCGACCCGGTCGATCGGTGGGTCGACGGGCGGGTGTGCCTGCTCGGCGATGCCGCCCACGTGATGTACCCGGTCGGCTCGAACGGCGCGAGCCAGGCGATCGTCGACGCGCGGGTGATGGGCGCTGCACTGCTCGAACACGGCGTCGGCTCCGATGCGCTCGTCGCGTTCGAGGATCAGCTTCTCGAACCGATGTCGGCGCTGGTGCTCCGCAACCGTGGGCACGGTCCGATCGGGATCCTCGGGCTCGTCGACGAGCGGTGCGGCGGGTACTTCGACCACATCGACGACGTGGTTCCCCGCGACGAGATCGAGCAGTTCATGTCCGCCTACAAGACGGCTGCGGGGTTCGCCATCGACGCGCTGAACTCCGCCCCGCCGACCATCGAGCCCGGCGCTCGAGTCGCACCGGTCTGATGATCGTCGTCTTCCACGGGATCGACCGGCCCGACTCGGCCGAGCTTCGGGCGGCGACTCGCCCCGCGCATCTCGAGTTCCAGGAGCGCCGTGGGAACCTCCTGGGAGGTCCTCTGCGCGACGACGACGGTCGGGTGATCGGCACCGTGATCGTGTTCGAGGCGCCCGACGTGGCGACGGCTCGCGAGGACCTCGCCGACGATCCCTATGTCCGCGCTGGTCTGTTCGAGACGATCTCGATCACCGAGTTCGGCGGCCGCTGGCCGCCGGACGTCGGCGCGTCCCCTCCGGACTGACCGTCACGTCCGCCGAGGACGCGGTCAGGGTCGACGCGGCGGGGGTTGGGGGCCGGGGGGTCGGGGCGGTTCGTCGGCGACGCCGGTCAGGCCCAGAAGTCGGCGACGGCCGGGCCGTCGAAGTTGTGGAACCAGATCTCGGTGATGGTCCCCTCCTCGAGTCGGGCGAGGTGGACGGTGAGGTTGTCGAGCGGCTGCCGACCGGGACGCGTGGCCGTGATGCGGAAGTAGAGGGCCGCATGAGTCTCACCGACGAGGGTGTCGAGGAGTTCGATGTGCTCGCCGTCGTCGGTCTTCTCGGCCGTCTCGAGCAGGAAGCCGGCGAGAGCATCGATTCCCCGGATCGTGCCGACGGCGGGGACGTGCGCCACGACGTCGGGTGAGACGGCGTCGAACACCTCGTCCCAGCGGCTGTCGGACATGGCGCGTCCGACGAGGGCGATGCGGTGATGAGTGTCGTTCAGTTGGAGGTTGTTCAGTTGGGGAGCCATGTCTCAATACTTTGAGATCGAAGCTTTGATGTCAAATAGTTTCTCTGCGGAGTATCGTGAGATCCGTGGACTCCGATCCGATCGTGCGGCTCCAGGACGAGTGGCGACACGAGCTGCCCGACCTCGACACCCACGCGATGGCCACCGTCGCCCGCCTCAACCGGACCCGGGCGATGGTCATGCGTGAGATCGAAACCGAGCTGGTGGCTGCGGGATCGTCGCTCGCCGACTTCGACGTCCTCGCCACGCTGCGACGTCAGGGCCCGCCGTACCGGATGAAGCCGTCGACTCTTGCGCGCGCGATCATGCTCAGCGCGAGCGGGGTCACCAGTCGGATCGATCACCTCGAGCGCTCGGGCCTGGTGGAGCGGGTCCACGACCCGACGAATCGCCGCACGGCACCGGTGGTCCTCACCGAGCGGGGCATCGCCGAGGCCGAGCGGCTCGCCCGCGGCCTCGTCGAGATCGAGGAGCGCATCATGTCGAGTCTCACCGCACGCCAGCGTCAGACGCTCGATGCGAGCCTCGCCACCCTCGCCACGCGC
>JBCCTP010000238.1:0-7013 GCA_039198505.1 Actinomycetota bacterium
CTCGCCGACGTGCTGCCGATCGACGACGCGGTCGCAGCGATCAAGGAGTCGATCGAGAATGCCTACGGTCGACGCGGTCAGGCCGTCGTCGAACGCAACGTCGCGGCGGTCGATCGGGCGCTCGCAGAGATGGCACCGGTCCCCGTCCCGGGCGCCGCCGCCCTCTCCATCGACGGAGGCCCGACGGTCGCCGACGTGCTCGACGGCGTCGCCTCGATCAACGGTGCCGACTTCGTCGAGCGGGTGACGATGCGGCTGATCGCCGGTGAGGGTGATCGACTCCCGGTCTCCGCCATGCCGGTCGACGGGACGTTCCCCACCGCCACGACGAAGTTCGAGAAGCGCAAGCTCGCCGCCGAACTCCCGATCTGGGAGCCCGACCTGTGCATCGACTGCGGCAAGTGCGCCATCGTCTGTCCCCACGCGACGATCCGACTGAAGGCCTACGAACCCGCCGCTCTCGCCGGTGCACCCGACGGATTCGCGAGCAAGACGTTCCGCTCGCGCGACCTCCAGGGGCACCACCTCACCGTGCAGGTCGCGCCCGACGACTGCACCGGCTGCGGCGTCTGCGTCGACGTGTGCCCGGCGAAGGACAAGTCGCAGGTCCGGCGCAAGGCGATCAACATGCGGCCGGCGGACGAACACCGTGACACCGAGCGCGATCGCTGGCAGTTCTTCGAGTCGATCCCCGAGCTCGACCGACGAACGATCGACGTCGCGACCGTCAAGAACTCGCAGTTGCTCCAACCGCTGTTCGAGTTCTCCGGTGCCTGCTCGGGGTGCGGCGAGACGCCGTACGTCAAGCTGCTGACCCAGTTGTTCGGCGATCGACTGGTCGTCGCCAACGCCACCGGCTGCTCGTCGATCTACGGCGGCAACCTGCCCACGACGCCGTGGGCGAAGGACGCGGACGGCCGCGGCCCGGCGTGGTCGAACTCGCTGTTCGAGGACAACGCGGAGTTCGGGTACGGCATGCGCCTCGGCATCGAGCATCACCAGCGCGAGGCCGCACGCCTGGCCAGAGAGCTCGCCGACGAGGTCGGTCACGACCTCGTCGATGCGCTCGCCGCGGTTCCGACGCCCACGGAGGGCGACATCGCCGAGCAGCGCGACGCGGTGGCGCTGCTGCGCCGACAACTCGAGCGGATCCTCGCCGACGACGATGCCCCGCCCGATGTGCGCAGCCGGGCGCAGCGACTCGATGCGATCGCCGACGAGTTGGTGCGGACGTCGACGTGGATCGTCGGCGGCGACGGGTGGGCGTACGACATCGGGTTCGGCGGTGTCGACCACGTGCTCAGCAGCGGACGCAACGTCAACCTGCTCGTGCTCGACACCGAGGTCTACTCCAACACCGGAGGACAGTCGTCGAAGGCGACACCGCTCGGTGCGGCCGCCAAGTTCGCGATGGCGGGCAAGCCGACGGCGAAGAAGGACCTCGGCGTCGTCGCACGGCGGTACGGGAACGTGTACGTCGCCCAGATCGCGATCGGTGCCAACGACCTCCAGACCGTGAAGGCCTTCGTCGAGGCCGACGCGTGGGACGGCCCGTCGCTGATCATCGCCTACTCGACGTGCATCGCCCACGGCATCGACATGGAGACCTCGATGTCCCATCAGAAGGACGCCGTGAAGTCCGGCTACTGGCCGCTGTACCGCTATCAGCCCGGCTCCCACGAGCACGGCCACCCCTTCCACCTCGACTCGGCCCCACCGTCCATCCCCGTGCGCGAGTTCGCGCTGAAGGAGGCGCGCTTCGCGATGCTCGCCCGGTCGGACCCGGATCGCTCGAACCGACTCCTCGACCTCGCTCAGACCGAGATCGACGAGCGCTGGCGCTACTACGAGCAACTGGCCGACGTCGAGCGGGCGATCGCTCCACCCGAACCGCGGGTGCCGATCGTCGTCGGCCCGGAAGGAGTCGACTGATGCCCGACCTCCGAGTCGAGTACCTCGGGATGCCGCTGCGTTCGCCGTTCGTCGCGTCGTCCGGCCCGCTCACCGGCGACGTCGACCGCATCGCCGAACTCGAGCAGGCGGGCGCCGCCGCCGTCGTCCTGCCCTCGCTGTTCGAGGAGCAGATCGAACACGAGACGGCCGAGATCGACCGGCTGTTCTCGCTCCACAACGAGAGCTCGCCCGAAGCGGAATCCTTCTTCCCCGAGCTCCCCGACGACACCGTCGTCGACGTCTACCTCGAACTGATCGAGGGGGCGAAGGAGCGCGTCGACATCCCCGTCATCGCGAGCCTGAACGGCACCAACCTCGGCGGCTGGGTCCGGTACGCCCGGCTCCTCGAGCACGCCGGCGCCGACGCGATCGAGTTGAACCTCTACAGCGTCGCAGCGAACGGCGCGATCAGCGGTGCGACGATCGAGTCGGAACACCTCGAGCTCGTCCACGTGGTGACGGAGGACGCCGGGGTCCCGATCTCGGTGAAGATCTCTCCGTACTACTCCTCGTTGTCCGCGTTCGTTCTCGCGCTCCAGGAGTCGGGCGCAGCGGGCGTGACCATGTTCAACCGGTTCTACTCCCCGGACCTCGACCTCGAGACGCTCGACGTCATGCCGCGGATCTCGTTGAGCAGTCCCGAGGAGGTGCGGCTCCCGCTTCGCTGGATCGGGATCGTGCGCGAGTCGCTGACGGTGTCGATCGCGGCATCGAGCGGCGTCCACAGCGGATTCGATGCGGCCAAGCTGATCCTCGCCGGGGCCGACGTGACCATGTCGACGTCATCGCTGCTCCGCAACGGCACCGGACATCTCGCCACGATGGAGGCGCAGCTCACCGACTGGATGGGCGAGCACGACTACGACTCGGTCGGCGAGATGCGGGGCGCGGTCGCACTCAACTCCGCGGCGGACCCGACGGCGTACGAGCGCGCCAACTACATCGGCAACCTGGCGACGTACACCAGCCAGTTCCTCGGCTCGAAACCGCTCGCCCTCCGCTCGTCCTGACCGACGTCGTCACAGGGCTGCCCTGGTCGCGGTCGAGCCTGCGTCACCCTGCACTCGGGGGTTCGACGACGTCGCCGATCGGCTGTGGCATCCCGATGTGCCAGCCTTGGAGGAGGGGAGCGCCGACGGCGCGCAGCCACTCGGCCTGCGCCTCGGTCTCGACACCCTCGGCGGTGACCTCGACCCCGAGCGCCGAACCCAGCTGGATCACCGACTCGGCGATGGCCCGCTCGCAGTCGTCGGTCTCCGCGCCGGACACGAAGCTCCGATCGATCTTGATCCCGTGGAGCGGTCGGGTTCGCAGGTGCGAGAGCGACGACACGCCGGTTCCGAAGTCGTCGAGGATCAGGCGCGCGCCGGTCGACGCGATCTCCGCGAGAGCGGCGCCCGACACGATCGATCCGGCGAGCGCCTGCTCGGTGATCTCGATGCTCAACCGTGCCGGATCGACCGCACGGGCCGAGAACTCGTCGCGGAGCGTGGCGACGAATCCGGGCGAGGCGAGCTCGGCCGGACTCGCGTTGATGTGCAGCTGGAGATTCTCGGTCTCCGGTCGGCGCTGCCACTCGGCCAGCTGCTCGACCGCGGTTCGCACCACCCACTGACCGACCGGCTCGATCTCGCCCGTGCTGAACAGCGAGTCGAGGAACTCGATCGGTGGGACGAGGCCTCGCTCGGGATGCCGCCAGCGCAACAGCGCCTCGAAGCCGACGACACCGAGATCGTCGGCACGTGCGATCGGCTGGTAGTGCAACTCGAACTCGCGTTTCGACAGCGCCGCCGTGAGCTCGCGCAACACCGCTCCCGACGATGCAGTCGACCCTGCCTCGTCGCCGCCTTCGACCCAACTGCGACCGCGGCCGCGGTTCTTCGCTTGGTACATCGCTCGGTCCGCCCGGGCGATCAGGTCGTTGATCGGCAGGACCGTGTCGGTGAACGCCACACCGACGCTCCCGGACAGCCCGTGGGGGCGGCCGTCGCCGACGTCGATGGTCGTCGACACGAGCTTCTCGACGAGCCGCCGGCCGAGTTCACCGGCACGTTCCCGGTCGGGAATGCCCTCGAACACGACGACGAACTCGTCGCCCCCGAGGCGACCGACCGTGTCCTCGGGTCGGGCGACACTCTGCAGAGCGTCGGCGACGGCCCGCAGGGCGTCGTCACCGGCGCCGTGACCGAACGTGTCGTTGATCGCCTTGAAGCGGTCGAGGTCGATCAGTGCGACGACGACACCGGGCACCGGGTGTCGATCGAGGCGGTCGAGACCGTGTTGCAGGCGATCGAACACCGCGGCCCGATTCGAGAGTCCGGTCAGCGTGTCGACGAGCGCCATCTGCGAGAGCCGCTGCTCGTTCTCGACGAGCTCGGTGATGTCGCTCGCGATCAGGTGCACGTGTTCGACGTAGCCGGAGCCGTTCTGCGGCTCGACGGGGAGCACGCGGATCAAGAACCAGCCCGGCAGACCGTCGGCGGGTTCCAGCCACTCACGCCACATCTCGTCGGGGCGACCGGTCGATGACACGCTCGTCACGCCGTCGAGGATCGAGTTCGCGAGCGCCTCGGGCAGGATCTCACTGAGATGACGTCCGATCATCTCGTCGCGCGGGCCGCCGATCGCTCCGGCCGCGCACTGGTTGAGATCTTCGACGCGACCGTCGATGCCGATCCGTGCCACCAGGTCGACCGACGGCTCGATCAACGAGCGATAGCGACGCTGGTTCCGCTCGAGTTCCTCGATGGTCCGCGCGAGCTCCTCCTCGGCCCGCTGGTGCTCGGACCGGTCCTGGATCTGAGCGATGAAGTGGTCGGGCTCCCCCGCGTCGCCGCGCACGAGCGACACCGAGAGGAGACCCCAGATGACCGATCCATCCGGCCGGAGGTACCGCTTCTGCGTCTGGTACGTCGTTCGTTGTCCCTCGATCATCTCGCGCACGTGCTCGACATCGGCCGCGAGATCGTCCTCGTGTGTCACGTCCGGGAACCGAATCGTGGTGAGCTCCTCCCGACTCCGTCCGAAGAGAGCGCAGAGTGAGGCATTGGCATCGATGAATCGGCCGTCGAGTTCGACCAACGCCATCCCGATGGCGGCCTCGTCGAACGCGACCTGGAACCGGCGGCGCGCCAGCGCGAGCTCGTCGCGGAGATCGTCCGCCGTCGTGTCGAGCTCGAAGTCGTCGCTGATCGTCATGGGCCGAGCGACGGTCGGGCCGCCGCGCTCCTCCACGACACATCGGCGCGCACGCAGCACGACTTGACCGAACGGCGAGAATCGGTGAGTGCACGGCGACGAGCGCGACACGACGGAACTCGTGACCGTCGTGACCTGGAACGTCAAGTTCGGCGAGCAGATCGAGGCGGCGATCGACCTGCTGTCGGCACACCCCATGCTGTCCGGCGCCGACGCACTACTGCTGCAGGAACTCGACGGCGACGGCGCCCGACGGATCGCCTCCGCCCTCGCGCTCGAGCTCCACTACGAGCCTGCGTGCGTGCACCCGCAGACCGGTCGCGAGTTCGGCAATGCGATCCTCAGCCGGTCACCGCTCCGCGATCGCCGAGTGGTCCCCCTCCCCCACACGGCGACGATCAGCGGAACGCGCCGCATCGCGGTCGCGGCGACCACCGACCTCGGACACGACGTGCGGTTGTGGTGCACCCATGCGGAGATCCCGGTGATGGCACCGCACCTGCGTCGACGCCAGTTCCGAACGGTCGCCGACGTCATGCGCCGCGACCCGGCGCCGATGATGATCCTCGGCGGCGACTTCAACACGGTCACTCGGCGCGGGGTCGACACGGTCTCGTCGATGATCCGGGCCGCGGGTCTCGAACGCGCCCGACTCCGCGAGGACGCGACGATTCGGCGCGCCGGTCGTCCGCTCGCTCTCGACCACGTCTTCCATCGCGGCGTCACCCCGGTCGCAGCGGGCGTCGTGGAACCCGGGCGGGCGAGCGATCACTCGGCGGTGTGGTTCCGGTTCCGAGCGTGACCTACGGTCACCGGCGTGTCGGACCTCACGGTCTTTCTCATCGTGCTGCTGTTGCGCTTGTTCGCGCCGCTGCTCATCCTGCGGTTTCCGCTCCCTGCGATCGTGTTCGCGCTCGTTCTCGACGCGGCCGACCAGACGATCTTCCAGACGTTCACCGACCTCAACCTCGACAGCTATCAGAGCTACGACAAGGCCCTCGACATCCACTACCTGGCCATCGCGTACATCGCGACCTTCCGCAACTGGCGCAACCAGATGGCCGTCCTCGTGGCGATCTTCCTCTGGTACTACCGGCTCGTCGGTGTGACGCTGTTCGAACTCACCGAGTGGCGTCCTCTCCTGCTGCTGTTCCCCAACACCTTCGAGTACTACTTCATCGCGATCGCCGTGGTCCGTCTGCGCTGGAACGACCAGTCGTTGACCGATCGATCGGTCATCGGCATCGCGGCTGCGATCTGGGTCTTCATCAAGCTCCCGCAGGAGTGGTGGATCCACATCGCCCAGCTCGACTTCACCGACTTCGTCAAGGAAGACCTCCTCGGTGTCGCGACCACGGCGAGTTATGCCGACGGCTTCTCGAATCGCCCCCTCGTGGGGGTTGCGATGCTCGCCGTCGTGGCACTGCTGATCTCGATCGCCGTGGTGCTCTGGCGGCGCGCTCCCGAGCCCGATCACCCGTTCACGTTCGACGCCGACGCCGTGTTCCGCTTCGACGATCGCACGAGGCCCGACGCGGCGCCACTGCGTCCGTGGAAGGAGGGTCTCGTCGAGAAGATCGCACTTCTCACGCTGATGTCGATCATCTTCGGTCGGGCGATTCCCGGCTCGACCGCCTCGATCGCCGAGACACTCGCCGGTGTCGCGGTGATCGTCGTCTCCAACGCGCTCGTCACCCAGTGGCTCCGCCAGCGTGGACACACGTGGCGATCGGTCAGCCGGGCGTTCGTGGGGAACCTCGTGGTGAACGGCGGGCTGTTCGTCGCACTCGCGCTGCTCGTCCCGTCGAGCGACGAGGGCTCGAGCGCGCTCGGCACCGCCTTCTTCCTGTTCCTCCTGTCGC
>JBCCTP010000239.1:0-7007 GCA_039198505.1 Actinomycetota bacterium
CAGCAGCTCGACGAGCGCGGAGCGGACTCCCGTGAGCGACGCGGGGATCTCGGCCCACCCGCGAACCGCCGGCTCGACCGCCGACAGGACGAGGTCGTACGGGCGGCCGAGCGATCCGGGTGACGACGAGCCGGCGAGTGCTCGGCGTCCCGCCCGTTGCACGGCCTCGGCGACCAGCCGGCTCTTGCCGACACCGGCCTCGCCCGAGACTCGCACGAGAGTGCTCTCGTCGGCCTCCGGATCGAGTGCCCCCGCGAGCACCTCGAGCTCGTGGTCGCGACCGACGAACGGGGTCGGGGACCAGCCCGAGACGGTCACGTCGGGCACGCTAACCCTTCGCCACCATCGGTGTCGTCGGATGGGCCGTCGGATGGAGGGTCGCCGAGGGCCGCGGGGACGGGATGGCGGGTCGAGCGAATCGGCGGTCACGTCGCCGCCGGCGGACCGAGCGGGCGAGTCGGCGGTGGTGCGAGGCGTCGATCCGTGATCGGTGTTCGACGAGGACGGTCTCGAGATTCGGGGTCGGGAACATGGTCACCACGCTGCCGATCTCAGGTAGTCCCCCACATCGGGCAACTGCCCGATTTCCGATGGACGGTGCTCCTCGGGCCATCGTCGACCGACGACCTCAGCGTGGTGTCGACGTCTCGCGCCCCGGTCTGTCTCGGCGAGCGTAGAGATCGCGGAGCAGAGCGATCTCGGCGGTGTGATGGACGAACTCGTCGGCGGTGTGCAGGGCGAGGCCGAGAGCGGTGGAGTCGGCGAACGGCCCGGCGACCGGGCCGAACGGTCGGAGCCACCTCTCGTCGTCCACGCTCGCGATCAGGTCGCGCCACTCCGAGAAGCTGGTGCGGAAGTACGTCATCCCGGCGCGTGCGTCGGTCGGGAAGCGGCGAGGGGAGAGCGTGACGTCGGCCCGGAGAAGCCCGTTCATGGGATGTCGGGCGAGAGCGTCCGACACGTGGCAGAGACGCCAGCCGATGGTCGTGACCGGCGGGTCGTCAGCGACGACGCCGTCTCCGTCGAGGCCGTCGGGTCGGACCGTCCAGCAGTCGGTCGTCGGTTCCCAGGCGTATTCGTCGTCGGAGATCCCGTCGAGTCGGGCTTCGGTCCGTGCGAAGACGTACTCGAAGAGCGAGAGGATCTCGCCTCGCACCGCAGCTTCCATGGTTCACCTCGCGACGACGTTCTGCGCCGCGAGTGTGACAGGTCGGAGCTCGTCGGCCGACGGGCCGCGACCGGTCAGGACTGGTTCTGGGCGGCGACGAGCTGGCGGGCGATGACCTTGAGGCACAGGGTCTCGTCGGCGCCCTCGAAGATCGACAGCACGCGGGCGTCGACGAAGAGGCGGCTCACCTCGTACTCCTCGGCGTAGCCCATGCCACCGTGGATCTGCATCGCTTCGCGGGTCACCCACTCGGCGGCCTTGCACACGTAGGCCTTGACCATGGAGGCCTCCATCTGCCCGGCGCCCTTCGCCATGAGCGTGGCGACGGCGAGGGAGAACTGACGGCCCGCCTGCGTGAGCACGGCGATGCGGCCGAGCTTGGCCCGGGTGAGCTGGTACTCGAGGATCGATTCCCCGAACACCTTCCGGTTCTCGGCGTAGTCGAGGGCGAGCTCGTAGGCCTTCTGCATCACGCCGACCGCGCGGGCGGCGGTCTGGAGACGCCCGTTCTCGAACCCGGCCATCTGGTAGTAGAAGCCCTTGCCGAGCCCGTCCTCGCCGCCGATCTGGTTCTCGGCCGGCACCCACCAGTCCTCGAGGGCGATCTCGTAGGAGTGCATCCCGCGGTAGCCGATCGTGTCGATCGGGCGACCCTCCATCTTCCCGCTGGTCCCGGGCAGCTCGTCGGCCTGGCTCAGCACGAACCCGTGGGCGTCACCACGCTGCTTCGGGACGATGAACAGCGACAGTCCACGGTGCGTCTTCGACCGGTCGGGGTCGGTGCGGGCGAGCAGCGTGAGCGCGTCGGCGCGGGCGCCGAAGGTGCACCACGTCTTCACGCCGTTGATGACCCAGCCGTCCTCACCGTTCGGGCCGGGAGCGGGTGTGGCGGTGACCTTGATGCCGGCGACGTCGGAGCCGTAGTCGGGTTCGGTCACGGCGACGGCCGGCATGACCTCGGCGGTCGCCAGCTTGGGCAGCCACTCCTGCTTCTGCTCTTCGGTGCCGCCCTTGACCAGGGCCCGGGTGAGGATCTCGGGCCGCGTGATGAGCGAGCCGCCGATGCCGAGCGACGCCTTCGACAGCGCCTCGGTGGCGGCGACCATGGCGATGTACTCCTCGTCGCCCCCTTCGCCGTAGCCGCCGTACTCGGACGGCACGCTCAGTCCGAAGCCTCCGAGCTCGGCGATGCCGGTGATGATCTCTTCGGGCACATCGGCGTTCGTGCGGTGCACGTGCTCGGCGTGAGGCTCGATGACGTTCTGGGCGAACGAGTCGAACGTGTCGGCGACCATCTCCATGTCGTCGGAGAGGTGGCTCGGGCCCGGGGCGTCGGCCAGCGACGCGAGGAACTCGGCCGCCCGGTGGACCGACACGAACTCTCGGGTCGGGTCGAGCGCGCCGGCGTCGACACCCCACTCGACCTCACGTCCGTAGATCTTCGAGGCCAGGTCGTGGGCCATGTCGGCCGCGTAGGCGCACGTGATCCGCGCCTCGGTGTCGCCCTTGGCTCCGTAGTCGAGCAGTGACTTCGCCGTGGCCACGGCCGAGGCGGCGTGGGCGATGTCGTAGGCGAGCACCTGGTGTGCATCGGCGCCGCCCTCGAGCTTCGACAAGCGGCGCACCGCCGAGCCGACGACCCGATCGGCGAGGTCGATCGTGTCGGCCGCCGACGTGAGGTCGCCGACGATGATGGACCCGGACTCGGTGCTCGTCATGGGCGACGACATTACCGAGCGGTAACCGGCCTCTTCCCAACGGAACCGGACCGCCGCACGTCACACAGTCTCCCGACACCCTCACCGCGTCGACGCGAGGAACGCTGCCCGGCGCCACTCGTCGGCACCACCGCTCGCTCGGGCGTGCGAGGATGCCCGGGTGGCGAGCATCAGCGTGTTCTGCGGGTCCAGTTCGGGACACGACGGGGTCTACCGCGAGGTCGCCGAGCGACTCGGCGCACGGCTCGCCCGGGATGGCCACCGCCTGGTCTACGGCGGTGGCCACGTGGGTCTGATGGGCGTGGTCGCCGACGCGGCGATCGCGTCGGGCGGAGAGGTCCACGGCGTCATCACGTCGCAGTTGAAGGGCCTCGAGGTCGCCCACGAAGGCCTCGCCACGCTCGATGTGACCGGGTCGATGCACGAACGCAAGGCGCGGATGGCCGAGCTGTCCGACGGAGTGATCGTGCTCCCCGGCGGGTTCGGCACCCTCGACGAGGCGTTCGAGATCCTCACGTGGAACCAACTCGGCATCGTCGCGATGCCGGTCGTGTTCCTCGACGTGAACGACTACTTCCGCGATCTCCTCGCCTTCGTCCGCTCGACCGTCGGCACCGGATTCGTGCGCGACGACCACGCGTCGATGGCGCAGCGCGCCGCCGACGTGGACGAGGCGGTCACGCTCGCCACGTCCCCGGCCTCGGGCTACACCCCCAAGTGGGTCGACGCACCCGTGGAACCCTGACCCGCCGTCAGCTCGGCGCGCTCGATCGGGTGAGCTGCGCCCCGGGGCGGTGACCGCGCAGGAGTTGTTCGAGACGCGTCGCCGCTCGTTCGAGGTCGTCGGCGCCGCGGTCGTGCGCCGTCTCGATGACGACGAGCGCCGACGTGGTCGTCGGGCCCGCAGCGGTCGGCGCGCCCTGCTTCCAACACCACTTGCGTGCGGCGATCTGGTCGGACTCGTCGGCGAACACGATCTCGCCGGCGGCCACCGGTTCGGGAGTGTCGGAGCCGATTCCG
The DNA here is from genome assembly GCA_039198505.1 of Actinomycetota bacterium. Lineage (GTDB taxonomy): Bacteria > Actinomycetota > Acidimicrobiia > Acidimicrobiales > Ilumatobacteraceae > Ilumatobacter_A. The sequence goes on from JBCCTP010000239.1 coordinate 3,907, forward strand.
ATGAACTCCTCGTCGCCGCGAGCGAACCGGCACTCGACGATGCCGTCGACCGCATCGGCGTCGAACACCGCGACCGGGATCGCGAACTCGATCGAGACGAGGTTGCCGATGTCGACGAGCGGGCTGATCGATGGCACGTCGCCATGGCGCTGGAGTCGGCGGAGCAGCGCTTCGGGTGCGCACCGGTACTGCGTCGGCTTCACGCCGAGCTCCGTGAAGGTCCGCCGCCACGCCCGGATCGAGTCGTGTTCGGCGATCGGGAGATCGGCGAGCCGGGCGAGCACCTCGGACTGGACCGCTGCGTACTCGCCGGCCAGACCGTCAGGTGGAGCGCTGTTGTCGACGCCGTCGGCGGTGACCACCGCCGCTCGCGCCGTCGGGAACCGCTGGGTCACGTCAGCGGCGTAGGCGAACGGTCGTGTCGTCACCGGTCGGCCACCGCGAGACGAGCGGCGAAACCGACGAGCACGACGCCGAGCGATCGTTCGATCCGGCGGAGCACGGTGGGCCGGCCGAGCACCTGGCGTCGCAGTCCGGCTGCAACGGCGACGTACACGAGGAACACGGCGAGGGTCATGGCCATGAACACGGCGCTGAGTCCGAAGAGTCGCGGGTCGAGCGCTCCGGCCGACGACGGGAGGAACTGCGGGAGGAACGCGAAGAAGAAGATCGTCAGCTTCGGGTTGAGGAGGTTGAGCAGGATCGCCTGACGGATCGTCGACCATCCCGATCGGCGGGTCCCGTCGGCTCCGGAGTCGTCGGCTGCGCCGCCACCGTCGGCGTCGTTCGACACGTCGAGCCGTCCCGTCGAGCGCAGCATCCCGACAGCGAGGTACAGCAGGTACGCGACGCCGAGCCACCGCACGAGCTCGAAGATCTCGGCACTGGTCTGCATCAGCCCCGACACACCCGCGGCCGCCGCCACGAGGTGCGGCACGATTCCGAGCGTGCAGCCGATCGCGGCGAGCCCGCCGGTCCGCCATCCCGAGGTGAGTGCCGTCGACACCGAGAACACCACGCCGGTGCCGGGCACGAGGACGACGACGAGCGACGTGACGAGGAACGTCGCCGACAGCGGCACGACGGCGAGGTGGACGATGCCGACGGCGGTCAGGAGGAGTGCAACGGCGAACCCGATCTGCATCGACGGTCCGGCCGTCGCGACTCGGCACCCGAGTCCTCGCCGGAGCACGTCGAACGCGTCGAGTGGCGAGGCGATCCGCTGCCCGGGCTGCGACGCGTCGAGCAACGTCGCCACGAGTTCGTCGCCGTTGCGCCGACGCCAGTCGGAGGGGAACGCGCGGGCGAGGAGTCGGTACTGCCGCTCGAGGGACGCACCGCGACTCACGCGACACCGACCCGGAGTCGGCGGCGGGCGACGGCGACGTTGGCCGCCCATCGGTCGGCGTGCTCGGCGAGTGCATCACGTCCGGCCGGGGTGATGGCGTAGTAGCGACGGTTGCGGCCGTCGACGACCTCCTCGCCGTCGACGGCGACGAGCCCGTCTCCGACCAGCCGATCGAGCGCCGTGTAGAGCGTCCCCGGGCGGAGACGGACCCGACCGCCGGAGAGATCGAGCGCCTGCTGCATCACGCCGTAGCCATGGGCCGGGCCTCCGGCGAGGGCGGTCAGGATGAGGAAGGACTGCTCTCTCACCGGACGGAACGTATCGCGTATCGGAGTATGCCGGTCAACGGAGTTCCATCGTCCTGCCCGACCGGAGAGCTCGGGCGCTCAGGCCGGCTCGTAGGTCCAGTCCGGTCGTTTGCGCGACTGGGCGTCGTCGAGCACGAAGCGGTCGCCGTCGAGATCGACGATCTTCGTGATCTCGAGGCCGCGGGGCGGTCGACGCGTCGACGGATCGTGCATCTCGGGGATCAGGCTCCGGACGACCCGCTGCTCCTGCGACGGGAGGAAGCACCGCGATGCGTCGGTCACGCTGGCCAGTCGGGCCGACAACTCGCCGTACGGCGGGCCGCCGGTGACGCCGTCGAGCCCCGACAGCAGGTCGGTGATCGCGAGGCATCCGAGCTTGCACGCCGAGCACTGCCCGCACGACTCGACGCCGAGGAACCGCGACACGGCGTACGCGAGTTCGGCGGGATCGGTGCGGTCGTCGAACACGATGAACCCACCGGTACCCAGCCCGCCGCCGGCGGCCTCCATGTGTTCGTAGGTGAGCGGAGTGTCGATCGCCGCCCCGAGAAGGACGGGGTTCGAGATGCCGGACAGCACGTACTTCACGGCGCGACCATCGGGCATGCCGCCGCCCAGTTCCGTGATCACGGTCGACAGCGGCGTGCCGAGTTCGTACTCGCCGACGCCGTGTCGGACGGTGTCGCCCGACACCGTGCACACCATGGTGCCGGTCGACTCGGGCGTACCGAAGCCTCGGTACCAGTCCCCGCCGTTCGCCACGATCGAGGGGATGGTCGACAGCGTCTCGACGTTGTTGACCAGGGTCGGGTTCGAGCCGTCGGGTGGCACGTCGTCGAGCGTCCGTCCGGCGGACCAACCGACCTGCGGGCTCGTCGAGAAGAGACCGTAGAGGTAGGGAGGGAACAGCCGGGGGAGTGGTTCCTCGCCCTCGATCACCTCGAGGAGTGCCTTCTCCTCGCCGAACAGGTACTCGTCGGGCCCTCGGACGAGTTCGATCTGGACGTCGTCGGCCCAGCCGGCGGCGGCGCATTCGGCCGCCGCCAGTGCGACCACGTCGGCCTCGGAGGCGAACGACGACTTGAGGGCGATGAACGCACGCCGGGCGCCGACGGTCCGTGCGGCCACGAGCAGCCCCTCGATCAGTCGATACGGGTCGTGCCGGAGCAGCGCGCGGTCCTTGAACGTGCCCGGCTCGCCCTCGGCGCCGTTGGCCACGACGAAGCGCTGGCCGGCATCGGGTCCCCCCGACAGGATCGACCGCCACTTCAATGCCGTCGAGAAGCCGGCGCCGCCACGACCGCGCAGGCCCGACGCATCGAGTTCGTCGAGCATCCGGTCGGGTCCCTCCCGATCGACGATGGCGATGGCCCGTCCGCCGCCACGCTCGACGTATTCGTCGAACGACGACACCGGCGGACCGTCGAGGAGGATCATCACCCCAG
>JBCCTP010000240.1:0-7002 GCA_039198505.1 Actinomycetota bacterium
CCGGCACGCTGATGACGCTCTTCTCGGCGAGCGCCATCATCACGAGCTTCACCGCGTACTTCACGACCCGGTCGACGACGCCCGCCCGGACGCCCGTCGATGTCGGGTAGTGCCGGGCACACCCCCACGTTCGTAGGGTCGCGGGTGTGGCGATCCGAGACGTACGCGAGCTGGTCGATGCGGCGAAGGCCGAGATCGACAACATCACGCCGGGCGAAGCGAAGCGGCGTGTCGACGAGGAGGGAGCGCTGATCGTCGACATCCGCGACGTACGCGAGCTGCAGCGGACCGGCGTCGTTCCCGGCGCCCACCACGCACCCCGCGGCATGCTCGAGTTCTGGGTGTCACCCGACTCGCCGTACCACCAGCCGGTGTTCGCCGAGGACCGCGAGTTCGTCCTCCACTGCGCATCCGGCTGGCGGTCGGCGCTCGCCGCCAAGGCGCTCGCCGACATGGGAGTGGAGCGGGTGAGCCACGTCGAGACCGGCTTCACCGGCTGGTCCGACGACGGCTTGCCGGTGCAGCCCTACGACGACTGGCGCACCGCTCGCGGCTGATGTCGTTCGGGGTCGGGCCCGAACGACAGGTCATGTTCGGGCGACGAGCAACGACTGGACGCTGCGGCCGAGCGGGCCACGCTGGTCGTGGAGCGCCGACTCGGCGAAGCCCGAACCGGTCGTGACGCCGTCGACGCCGTAGATCGAGTGGCTGTCGAGCCCGACCCACTCACCCTGCGCGGCGCGGGCGAGGTGGATCGTGAGGTCGGGGTTGATGTAGGTCCAGCCCGGCGACGGCAACGCGCCGCTCACGCCGTTGCCGAAGTCGGCGCACGAGGCGACCCGTTGGAACGGGGTCGGTGTCTCGCCGGGGACGACGTCGACGAGCAACCGCATCCAGACCTGGACCGGTCCTGCGTCGTCGAAGGTGCCGCTCACGAAACGCATCTCGACCGCGTCCCGGTGGAACGCGGTGAGACCGTCGCCCGACAGATCCCACGCGGACCGAGTCCGCCCGACGCCGTCGGGGCCGGCGACCATGGACGAGGTCACCTCGCGGTGTTCCGGAAGGTCGGCCACGTTCTGCGCGATTCGGAGAGACCGGGCCATCGCCACGGTGCGGTCGCCGTCCGACAGACGCGCCGCGACGAGCGACACCTTGCGGCCCGGTCGTTCGACGTCCGTCGTCAGCTCCAACGGAACGTCGACTTCCACCGGCCGCATCAGCTCGATCGTGATCCGTGCGTGTTGCCACTCGACGCCGCCGTCGTCCTCGGTGCTCGAGCGCTCGCAGGCCCGGGCGAGGAGCGCGGCGACGGGTCCACCGTGGCAGTGCACGTCGCTCCACGGTCCTCGCGAGTGTTCGACGGGACGCCAGCGATCGTCGCCCGCCGGCTCCCAGAGGACGGGACGAGAGTCGTCGGACGGGTCGCTCGACGCTCCGTCGAGAACCGACTCGGACACGTCAGCCGACCTCGAGCGGACGGAGCACGTCGGCGGCCTCGGCGAGATGGTCGACCCACCCCTCCGAGCCTCCCGGCTCGTCGAGCGGCAGCACCACGAACTTCGTGGTCCCGACGTCGACGAAACGACGGATCGACGCGGCGAGCGCGTCCCACGAGTCGGGAACGATCTCGGACACGTCGTCGAGGTCGGGCCGGCGCTTGGCGAGGACGGCACGGAGCGGTTCGGGGATCGGACCGAACGAGTACGGGATCAGGACGCCGTAGTGATCGTCTTCGATCTCGCGTTCGTTCTCCTCGCACACCTGCTCGATGACCTCGCGACCTGCGGCAGCGTCGGCCGGCCGCACGAACGACGGGAGCCAGCCGTCGGCGCACCGGCCGACGCGGCGGAGCTCGGAGGGTGCGATGCCGCCGAGCCACACGTCCATGCGGCGTGGCGCGGGTCGCACGACGATGTCGTCGTAGTGGAAGGCCGCACCGTCGTGGCTGAACCGCTCACCCGTCCAGCAGTGGCGCATCACGGTGAGCGCCTCGTCGAAGAGCTTCGCCCGCTCGCCCCGTTCGACGCCGAACGCCTGCTGCTCGACCGGATCGACCGCGCCGAGTCCGAACGCCGGGAGCAGGCGGCCGCCCGACATCAGCGACAGCGTGGCGAGTTCCTTCGCGAGCACCACCGGGTTGCGGCCCGGCAGCACCATCACGGACATGCCGAACTTGAGCTTCTCGGTGCGACCGGCGGCGTAGGCCATGGCGACGAGCGGGTCGGGCGCCTCGCCGCTGATCTTCTCCGACAACCAGATCGAGTCGAAGCCGTGTCGTTCGAGTTCGTCGACGACGACGCCGTACGACTCGTCGTGCAGTGACGTGCGGGTGCCCAGACCGAAGCCGATGCGGACCTTCATCGCCGACTCCGGGCCGAACGGGCGGTGGGACGGTGCGTCATCCGCGCATGGTCGCACAGCGACCGTCGGCGAACGTCACCGATGGACGGGCGTCACGACGAGTGATGTTCCGTCGACCCCGGGGCTCGACGGAACGACGACGCCCGGGAACTCGGGTGGGCAGGTGGAGTGGGGTCAGGCGGACGTGCCGGCGGGCTGCGCCGGAACGAGCACCATGCGCTCGAGCGCCTGGCGGTGGATGTGCGCCGTCTGGACCCAGCTGGCGACGAAGCCGATCACGATCGCCGGGAGCACGATGGCCGCCTGCGGCAGATCACTCACGAGCGACGCGGCGATGGCCAGGAGTGCGGCGACCACCGAGATCACCGCAGCGAGCTTGATGCTCGCTGCCCAGGTGATCCGGCTCAACTCCATGTCATCGATCATGACTCTTCAGATCGGCAAGATCCCGGGACAATTCACTTCTTTCGCGAGACGTCATGGAGTTGACACGTTCGTCGCGTCATCGCGCGACGGATCGGACCTGATCGCGACTCGTCGGGTGAACGGGAGGTGGCGCGACGGCGCCTTCTACGGTGGCGCGCCATGACCTCCGCTCCGTCGCCCTCGCCGTCGGTCGAGCCGCTCGCACCGCTCGACCCCACCTCGCTCTTCCGGCTCGACGGGTCGGTCGCCGTCGTGACCGGCGCGTCCTCGGGCCTCGGCCATCGGTTCGCACGAGTGCTGTCGGCCGTCGGCGCCTCGGTCGTCGTGGTCGCTCGGCGCCGCGACCGGCTCGAGGAACTCGCGGTGTCGCTGCCGGACGCGCTCGTCGTCGACGCCGACCTGTCCGACGCCGATGCGCGCGAGCGTGTGGTCGGTCAGACGATCGACCGGTACGGACGTGTCGACGTGCTGGTCAACAACGCAGGCGTCGGGAAGAAGACGGCGATCGAAGACGAGACGCTCGACCAGTTCCGGTTCGCGATGGAGGTCAACGTCACCGCCATCTGGCATCTGTCGAAGATGTGCGCCGCATCGATGGTCGAGTCGGGCGGCGGATCGATCGTGAACATCGCCTCGATGCTCGGCCACGTGGCCGCCACGCCGGTCAAGCAGGCCCACTACTGCGCATCGAAGGGAGCGATCGTGAACCTCACGAGGGAGCTCGCCCTGCAGTGGGCTCGGAAGGGCATCCGGGTGAACGCTCTGAGCCCTGGCTGGTTCGAGTCGGAGATGACGAGTGGGATGGAGAGCGACGAGGGGAGTCAGCGCTTCATCCAGGCCAACACGCCGCTGTCGAGGATGGGCCACGCCGACGAACTCGACGGAGCGCTGCTCCTCCTCGCCTCCCGAGCCGGCGGGTTCATCACCGGCCAGTCGCTCCTGGTCGACGGAGGCTGGACCGCACGCTGAGGTCACCCTCGCCGATCGGCATCGTCACGCCGACGGTCTGGTCATCACCGTCACACCCCTGCGCGACACTCGTCGCATGGCCGAGAACAGCACCACACCCACCGACGTCGACCCGCGCGAGTTCGTGGCCGCCGTCGAGCACCCGACACGTCGCGCCGACGCCGAGACGCTCCTCGACCTGATGCAGCGGGTCACCGGCTGCGAACCGAAGATGTGGGGGCCGTCGATCATCGGGTTCGGTCGCTACCACTACGTGTACGACTCGGGCCGAGAGGGCGACTTCATGCTCGCCGGCTTCTCGCCGCGGAAGTCCAACCTCGTGATCTACACGATGCCCGGGTACGCCGATCTCGACGATCAGCTCGAACGGCTCGGCAAGCACAAGATCGGGAAGAGCTGTCTGTACGTCAACAAGCTGGCCGACGTCGACGTCGCGGTGCTCGAGGAGATCGTTGCCGACGGCGTGGCCGAGATGCGCCGCACCCACGAGACGTTCGACGAGTGACGAATGGGCCGGTGATCAGGCGAGCAGGTGGTGGACCAGCGCCGCCATCGAGCCCGGTCGCCCGACGAGGACGAGGCGGTCGCCGGGCTCGCACGGGCGCTCGGGATCGTCCTCGAGGAGATCGGCGGTGTCGTCCCGAATGACCGCGATGACCCGAGCTTCCTCGGGTTCGGGTCCGGCGAGTTCGTCGAGCCGGCGACCGACGGCCCACACGCCGGCGGGAAGCGCGACCGTCCGGAGGTTCGCCGCGTTCACCGGGACGGCATCGTCCTCCCGGACCACGAATCGAATCCCCGACAGGAGGGCCGCGACCGTCGTCGACTCGACGCCGGTCATGTCCGCCGTGACCGTCGGTTCGTCCTCACCCGGACGTGTCACGGCGAGGTGTCGACCCGTGCTGTCGGGGTCGGCGGCGATGGTCAGTTGGAGGCCGTCCGACAGCGTGACGGTCCAGAGCCGACCGCTTCCGGGAAACGGGTGCTCTCGGACGTGGACCTCGTCCTCGGGGGAGTGAATGGCCATGACGACGCAGACCTCAGAATAGCGCGATGTCGCACGCCGGGTTCCGGTGGCACCGGCTCGAATCGGGACTCAGAATCGAGGGCTCAGAAGACGTTCGTGAACAGCAGCCACATGAGCGGCGGGATCACCACGACGGCCAGCACGAGGAGCACGATCGCCAGCACGGCGAAGTTGTACGACTGGTCGCGCGGCGGGTTCCCCGCAGCGCCGATCGTGTCCCAGAGCGCCTGGATCGGTTGGTCGGTGGTGAGCCGGATGCGTCGCCTCGACACGGCGGCGGCGTAGATCGCCGCCCACGACAGTGCGGCCAGGACGGCGATGGTGATCGACCCGACGATCACCACGCCGATCGTGTTGTCGAGCGCTGCGCGCACCAAGTTCACGATCGCCGACAGGGCCGAGGTGATGAACGCGCCGCCGAGCAGGAATGCGGGAATGCCGATCGGGTTGCCTTTGAACCCCTGCTCGACCTGCTCGGCGTTGATGCGGGCCCGACGGAGCATCACCTGCGCGGGCGATCCCCAGATCGAGTTCGCCTCTCGCCGTTCGTACAGCTTGCGGATGGTGGTGACGAGCCCGTTGACGTAGCCCTTCACGATCCATCGGGTGAGCTGCTGCACGATGTACTGCGCGACCGGGGTGATCGGCCCGAGGCGGGGGAGCTTGGCGTTGCGTGAGCCGTTCCGATCGAGCACCTCGAGCGACCGCATGGCCATGCGGTGCGCTTCGTCGAAGAGGTCGGGTCGCCACATCGGCTTGACCTTCGACAGCTCGCTGACGATCTCCTGCTCGACCTTTCCGGGGCCGCCGATCTCTTCGAGCAGCCGGCCCTTCTCCTCATGATCCGGAGCACGCAGGACGCGAAGGGCGTCGATCCGATCGAGGAGCTGCGGGTCGTCGACACCGGCGTGGGGGTCGACGTCGGGGACGCCGGCGTCGAAGTCGGAGCGGGCGTCGGCCTCCACGGCGCGTGACCGTAGCCGGGGTGGTCGGGTGCGGTGGTCGAACGCTCTCGGCGGTCGCTCTCGGAGGTCGTGCGAATGTGCTCTACTCGCGCCCGTCAACCACAGGGCGGACTGTCACAGGAGGCAACATCCGTGAAGAACATGGTGTCGGAGTTCAAGGACTTCATCAACAAGGGCAATCTCGTCGAGATCGCCGTCGGCCTGATCATGGCCGTCTACTTCCAGAAGATCGTCGACTCGTTGCTCGAAGGCGTGCTGTACCCGATCATCGCGGCGATCTTCGGTGAGCCCGACTTTCGCGCCATCGGGTTCGACGTGGGAGATGCCCGGATCAGCATCGGGCTCGTGATCGACGCCGTGATCAGCTTCGTGATCGTCGCGTTCATCCTGTTCCTCATCGTCCGGGCGTACAACAACATGAAGGCCGCCGACGACGGCGACGACGGGCCGAGCGAGTCCGATCTGCTGACCGAGATCCGCGACGAGCTCCGCGCTCAGCGCAACGGCTGACGTACGTTCCTGCGCACGAGTCGGCGGCGACGGTCCCGGGACGTTCGGGATCGTCGCCACTGACGACCGGTCGCTGCGGCGACCGGCTTGAATGAACCGGATGTCCGCCCCCCGGATCGCCGCCCTCGTCGCCGTGTGCGGCGTCGTCGCCGCGTGTGGCGGAACCGCTGCGTCCGACGACGGGGCCGACGTCATCCGGACCGCCACGGTCGAGACCGTGTCGGGCGTCGGCCGACTGCCCGATCCGTTGCCGCCGGCCAGCATCCTCCCCGGGACCTCCGACGACGAGGACGAAGCGATCGAGATCGTGGTTCCCACGACCGAGCCGGGCGACGAGCCGATTCCGCTGGTCGGCGAGGTGGCGATGGGCAACCGACTCATCGTCATCGGCGACTCGATCCTCGCGTCGACGGCCAGTCGATTCGGTGGCGAGTTGTGCAACGTGCTCGAACCGCTCGGATGGCAGGTGGCCGTCGAGGCCGAGCCGGGCCGGTTCGTGGAGTTCGGCGGTCGTGTGCTCGACCGGCTCCTCGTCGAGACCCTCGAGGAGGTGCCCGAGGACGACGAGTGGCACGCCGCGGTCGTCCATCTGGGGAGCAACTACGACGGCGACGAGGAGAGGTACCGCGACGAGCTCGGAGACATCCTGTTCCGGCTCGCTCCGCGGCCGACGGTGCTCCTGACGATCACCGAGTTCCGCGACGACCGCGCCGAGGTGAACGAGATCATCCGGGAGATGGA
>JBCCTP010000241.1:0-6997 GCA_039198505.1 Actinomycetota bacterium
CACGCTCCGCAACGGACGACCACCCTCCGCAGAGTGGTAGATCACGTGTAGAAGTCGCGCAGGTCCGGCCGAGGCCCTGGACGTCGAGGCGATGCGGTGACACCCTCGCTCCATGGGGAACGACTGGGAACCGCCAGCCGACGACCACGACGTGGGCGCAGACGAAGGTGGACCCGCCGCTCCTCAGGCCGAGGCCGCGCCCGCCGATCTCCCCCGGTCCCAGTCGTCCGGCACCGATCTGCGCGGCGCACCCGAAGTACCTACGTTTCCCGATTCCTCCCACGCAGAGACCGAATGGGACCCCGGAATCGATCTCGATCCGTCCGATCACGACGTCTCAACCGACGACATCTGGGGACACCCGACCAGCAAGCTCGTCATCGAGCTCGGTACGCCGCTCCACCACTCGGTTCGCACACAACACGGCGAGACGGTCGACGACGTCATCCACCGACACCTCACCAACATCATCGAACTCGTCGGTGCGCCGGCTCGGCCGCTCCGCGTGATCATCGACGTCGCTGCCCGCAGCTTCGGCGAGTCGGCCGTCACGCTCGCTCTTCACGGTCGCCTCTCGGTCATCTCGCACCGAGTACTGCATGAGCTACGCCGTGGCGAGACCGACCTCTTTTCCGAGACCGACGTCAACGCTGTGTTCGTGACCCACGCCGCACCGGTCGTGTGGCAGAACGTTCGATCAGGCGTCGCCTCGGTGCTCCGAATCCTCGCCGAGACCGAACGGGCGAAACTCGACCGCCGTGGCGAGCACCGCAAGCTCCTCGACGACGAGATCCGACTCCACCGCGAACTCGACGAAGCCGAACGTCGTCGCCAAGCCGATCGCATCGCTGCGATCACGCGGCGACTCGCGTTCCTTCGCGAGGAGTTGTCGACGATTCCGGTGTACGACCGGGGGCGCCACCGAGACCTCGCCAACCTCGCGACGTGGGCCTCCCAGCCGAAGAGCGCCGACCGCGTGGTCGCCCTCGCGCTGTACCAACCGACCGGGCCGGCCATCGTGCCCGAGTTGGCAACGCTCGCCCCCGGCGAAATGGTCGTCGTCACCGCGGCACACGGATCCACGGCGCTCACGACCGAGCAGAAGGTCTATCGGGCGGGCAGCGATCTCCGTAAGAAGCTGCAGCAGGCCGAGAGCTCGGACATCCCGCACATCAACCCACCGTCGACCGCCGGCCGCGTCTGGGCGGCGGCGACCTGACGCGCCCGTGGCGCATCGAGCAGCAACGTGAACACGAACGACGCCAACGGCGGCGGAATCTTCTCAAAGGCGAGCCAACGATGACAGCGAAGTCATTCCATCCCAGCGACCTTCCGACGACACGACCCGGCCCGACCGACTGGCTCGGCGCAGGCTGGCTCCGACGCCGGCGGAATCAGACCGAAAGGAGCGAACCTCGATCGACATCGGGCAACTCGGCTGTCGGCGTCATCGACGCAGACGCACGGACGGGCCGACCGACAGGCCCCCGTTCGGGACCACGTGACATCACTCCCGAGCCCGACGAGGCGCGAGCTCTCGACGCAGCGTTCGAGGCCGACGTCGAGGCGGCGAAGCGCGACTTCGCCGAGCAGTTGGGAACCACCGCAGCAGGACGTCGGCTCGTCGAGCTCGCGTATCCCGACGTGGCCGCGGTCGCCGACTCGGTCGTCGCCACCGTCGATGACCTCGCCGACAAGATGGCCGACGGCTCCGAGACACACCGCCGTGAAGCGGCGGCGATCGGACTGACCCGCATCGGAAAGTCGGCCTCGCTCGCCCACCGCGCTGATTTGCGCGCCCCGGAGTCCTCACGGATCTACCGATGGATCCAGCGTATGTACCGCCGCATCGACGAGCGGGTGCGCCGATCGACGCCGGTCGCGTACGCCGACCGACTCACCCGTGCCAGCGCCGCGACCGGGCGAGCGCTGACGGTTCTCGCCTCCCTGTTTCTCATCGGAGCGATGGGTTCGAGCGAGGCGTCATCGGAAGCCTCGGCGCAGGGGTGGTTCTGGGCAGCCGCCCTTGCGATCACCGCGCGCATCGTGATGACGGGTGTCGTGTGGCACCTCGCGCACTTTCCCGGCGACACCACGCCCGACCGTCCCCGCCTGACGAGCACGCCCACGGCGTGTGTCCTCGATCACGCGTGCGACGCTGCGGTCGTGGCCGCGATCGGCGGCGCGGTGGTGGCGAGCGGACATCCGACCGTCGGCGCCGTCGTGATCGGGTCGGCACTCTTCTTCGTGCTCGCCACGCTGTACCGACTGTCGGGCGCGATCTACGGCACCCGTCTCAGCCGGCTCCACCTCGAGCGAACCATGCGGGGAGGGGCGATCCTGGCATCGCTGTGGCTCGCTGCGCTGGGCATCGGATGGACCTGGTGGAGCCTGACGATCTTCGTGTTCCCGACGGCCTTCGCGATGATCGAGATCGTCGAGACGGCACGGATCCTCCGCATTCGTCGAGCACAGCTCGAGCGGCTCCCCATCGCTGCGCAGTCCGGCGTGATCGCACACCAGCCCTGCACACTCGGCGAGGCACCGCCGTCCAGGGCTCCACGACCGTCCGATCGCGAGCACCCGGTCGGTCACGCTCGCAGCGGATGAGACGACCCGCTCACCCCGAGCGAGCTGCGGCGGGAGGATCGCGGTAGAACTGACAGCGCCACGGACGAGACCGGGGAGAGATCTTCGATCGATCGCACCGAGGTCCTTCCCCGTGGCGGGCGGCCTTGCTTCGGTGTCGATGTGACCTCACATCGCCAGCTCCACCGCCGCCGCAACCGCAGCCACCGACGTTCGCCCGTTGCCCTGGCCGCCGCCGGCCTCGTCGTGGGCGCTGGACTCCTCGGAGCAGCGGCGTTTGCGTCCGGCGACGACGACCCGCCGGACGAATCGAGACGGACCACTCTCGTCATCGAGTTGCCTCCCGGCACCGCCAACGCCGACCCTCCCCCGGGCGACGACATCGTCCGTGACATCGTCGCCGAGTTTCGCCCGGCGCTCGCCCCGGTCGGTGCGCACCTGACCCTCCTCGTCGTCGACTCGGCAAACGCAGCAACTGCGTCCGCTGTCGAGATCCCGGGGACCGTGGACGGTGCACTCGACACGGCGTCGCTGAACGACATCGCACGAAGCAACGACATCGACGGGCTCGAGCCTGCGTGGATCGACTTCGTCGACGAGTTGCTGACCGAGACCGAGCCGTTGGACGGAGGGCGGGATCTCCTCGGGGCGATCCGTAGAGCCCAGCGACAGGATCCCGATCGCATCGTCCTGATCACGACGAGCGGCGGGCTCCATCGCGGCGCGGACGCCGACTGGGTCGACGTCGCGTCGACCCGATACGCGGGCCCGGAGATCGACCTGAGTCTCGACGACGACACGTCGTTCCTGATCACCGGCGTCGGCGACATTCCGGCGACCGGATCCCGGATTCCGCCGGTCGAGCTGACGACCGTCGTGGTCGATGCCTGGGACGCCTGGTGTGATCTCCAACAGGACTGCGAGGTGCGGTCGTGAACGGCTCTCCCCAGACCCGCCCGAGGAGTTGGTGGCAGGCGTGGTTCATCGATCGTCGCGCCCGACGTCAGGTGCCGTCCGAGCGGCTCCCCGCGCTGGCGGGCGCGTCGACGCATCTCGTGCAACATGCCGAGGCGGTCGACGACGTCGCCGCCGCGTACACACCGGTCGCGGGCGACATCGCCCGCCTGAGGAGCCTCCTCCCGGAGCGAGACCGTCGCCGGACGCGTGAGCGAGAGTTGCGAGCGATCGCAGACCGGGCGGCCGATGTCGCCGGACGCAACGATCTCGCTGCCTGGCTGTGGATCGGGGCGTGGCCGTTCGTCACCGCCCTCGACTTCGTCCTCGCGAGAACCGTGCTGTCGATGCTGTTCGTCACGGTCGACGGGCTGACACTCGAGCTCGTGATCGCCGGATTCGCGTCAGGGACACTCGCCGTCGCACACGAGGCGGGCACGGCGATCCAACTGTGGCGCACCTCCGAACGGCTCACGGTCCGCCAGCGCCGCCGATGCGTCGCGGCGATCGCACTCGTCGGATGCTTCGTCGGTCTCGTCGTCTCGGCCAACGTGCTGACCGGCCAAGGCTCCGACAAGCATGTGGCCGGGCTTCTCGCTGTCTTCATCCCGACGGCGTTCTACTCGGTGAAGCCGACGGCTTCGTTCGTCGGGTGGCTCTGGTGGGAGTCGCAGGCACGCATCGCACGCGATCGTTCCGAGCGCACCGCTCGCACGTGCGACGGTCTCGTCGAAGGGATCGTCGAGGGCCGGGATCGAACGGTGCTGGCCTACTGGGCCGCGCTGTGCCGCGCGGACGCGAGTCGCGCTGCGTGGGGTCTCGATGAGAGCCCGCCGACTCGCGCCGACGTCGACGGGTACCTCGAACGACTCTCCGCAGCAGGTGTCGTCCCGAGCCGAGACGAGATCGATGCGGTTCTCCACGAGTACGCCGATGATCCGGCCGCTGCGGACGCTCCCTCGACCCGGTCCGAAGCGGCGAGCGGGGACGACGACCCGCACATCGATCGGTTGGACAACGTGCGGCCGTTCGGTCCGCCGGTCAACGGGGAGCGGGTTTCATGAGGGTCGTCACGCGGTCGTCGGTCGTGCCGGGGCGCCCCCGCTGGCCGTGGCTGATCGCTGCGATCGTGGTGGGGACGGCGATCAGCGGTGGACGTCTCGAGCGACTCGTCGACGGGCTGGAAGGCGACGTGCCGCACGGCAGCCTTGCGCGTGCCGTCGCCGAGACCGCCGACGAGGCATCGGATCGGCCCCCTCAGCCTCCCGACGCGGCACGGCGAACAGCCGACGCGTTTCCGAGGGTCGCCGGATCAGATCCCCTCGATGATCTGTCTGTTCCCGGCCAGGAACCGATCGTCGACGACATCACAGACACGTGGGACGACCCGCGGACCACCGACGACGCTCCGTCACGGTCCTCGGATCGCCCTTCGACCGCAGTTCCCGACCCGCCGAAGCCCGATCTCAGGTCCGCCGAGCCACGGACCGAGGGCTCGAGCACCGGCACCGACTCTGCGTCGACGGCACCGGAGACCACCGACCGGCCTTCGAGCCTCCCGGACCCAGCGACTTCCTCGACCACGGAATCGGCGGCCGTCCCGCCCCTGCCACCGCCTCCCCCGGACGTCGTCGTGTGCGCCGTGCTCGCGGTACGCGGTCCGACGTTTCCGCCGAACGAGGCGGCACTGACCGAGGAAGGGTCGGCAACGGTCCGCCGAGCGATCCACCGGATCCGGACCGGGGGATGCGCTCCGGGCGAGACCACTGGGTGCGCGACCCGCATCAGGGTCTTCGGACACACCGACCCGAGGGCGGTCGTCTATCCGGACGGCAACCTGGGTCTGTCTCGCGACCGCGCCACGTCGGTCGCCGACGTTCTCGAACGCAACGGTCTCGAGGTGGACGAAGTCCGCGGCTTCGGCGCAGACCGCCCCTCGGTGGTCGAGGGTCAGGATCGTCGGACGGTCGGCGAGAGGTTCGCCGACGACCGACGAGTCGAGATCGTGGTCGAGTGCACCGCTCAGCACCGCGACTGAGCAACGCAAGGAGAGTGGCGCTCGCAACTCTCATCTGCACCGCCATCAACCGATCGGTTGATCGGAGAAGCCATCGGGCAGTCGATGTGCCGGGAGACGGCGATCTTCACGATGGAGGACACCACTCGTCCTCACCTGAAGGAGATCGCCATGTCCCGCATCAACACGGTTCTCACCTACGCCCTCAGCCTGCTTCTCATCGTGAGCGGCATCGCCAAGTTCGCCGGCGGCCACGTGTTCGCGTACATCGAACACCGCTCCGGTATCGACCTCTTCGATCCGGTGATCGGCTACGCGACCGGCGTGGTGGAGATCGTCGCCGGCCTGCTGATCCTGGTGCCGCGGACCCGCTTCGTCGGAGCGGCCACCGCGGCAACGGTCATGGTGGGTGCCATCGGCTTCCATCTGTCGCCGTGGCTCGGTGTCTCGATGCCCACGGGACTCGCCGACGGCGCCGCAGCGCCGTGGACGGCGGCCGACTTCACCACCGAAACGACCTCGCTCACCTTCGCCCTTGCGATCATCACGCTGGTGAGGTCGATCGTGATCATGCGGACGGAACTCCGCGCGCGCCGGACGGTCGACGGCACCGCCGTCGTACTGTCGACCGCGCCGGAGGCGGCGGCCGCCTGACCGCAGGAGGCCACGACGGTACGGTCGACGACAGGAGGGGCGATGCTCGACACGTCACAGGTTCAGCGACCGACCAACGCACCCGTCATCGATCGGCTGAATCGAGCGTGGATGGTCGTCGGAATCGCCGGCTTCACCGTCCTCGGCGCCACGCTCCGTCCGTCGTTCGACGATCTCGCATCAGCCGTCGTGACGCTCATCCCCCTGGTCCCGCTCCCGCTGCTCGTCATCGCGCTTCGGCGCAACGGGGGGAGCGACGGCCAACGCTGGCTCGACATCGCCACCGTCGCGTCCATCGCCGTCTGGTCGGTCCTCATCTTCGGCGAGGAGCGGTGGGTCGCGATGACCTGGGTGCTCTACGGGCTCTCGTTCTCGGTGCGGGGCGTCACGGCGCTGCTGTTGGCCACCGCTGTGACGGCGATCTGGATGATCTCCTTGCTGATCGGCGACTCGGAACCGTGGCGCCTGCTGATCCCGGTGGCGGCCTTCGCCGCAGGCGCCATCATCTGGACGACCCTCACGCGCAGCGCCACGGAGACGGTCGAGCTGACCCACCTCGTCGAACAGCTCCGCACCACCCGCGAGGAACTGGCGACCACCGAACGCGAGAGGGGCGTGCTCGAGGAGCGAGCCCGCTTCGCCGGCGAGATCCACGACACACTCGCCCAGGGCTTCACCTCGATCGTGGTGCTGAGCCGCTCCGTCCAGCGCAGCGGCGACTGGCGCGACGGTGTCGGGCGCATCGAAGAGGTCGCATCCGACAATCTCCAGGCCGCTCGACGC